>RDYZ01000165.1 GCA_004293855.1 Oscillatoriales cyanobacterium
CAGCCGGAGGGCCGGGTTACCGTGCACATCCTTCGACACGCCGACCACGCGACCGGGAATCTTGCGTTGATAGTCGGCGCGGGTGGCAAAGTAAGCCGCGTGGGGCCCCCCAAAACCCATCGGTACACCAAGACGCTGGGTGGTTCCGACGGCGATGTCTGCTCCCCATTCACCGGGCGGGGTTAAGAGGGCCAAACTGAGGATATCAGCCGCCACTGTCACGATCGCCTGGTGTGCATGAGCCAGCTCAACAAACTGGCGATAGTCCTCAACCTGGCCGCTGGTGTTGGGGTATTGCAACAACACACCAAACACCGATGACCCGGAGGCGGCAATCTGATCAAAATCGATCAAAATCGAAGGTTTTCCAATCGCCCACGATCGTCTGAATACCCAATGGGATCGCCCGCGTTTGGACCACCGCGATCGTCTGGGGATGACAGCCACGGTCAATCAAAAATGTATTCGCCTTTTTCGCCTTCGACACCTCCAAACTCATGCTCATGGCCTCCGCCGCCGCTGTTCCCTCATCCAGTAGGGAAGCATTGGCCATCTCAAGCCCGGTCAAATCCATCACCATCGTCTGAAAATTGAGCAGAGCTTCGAGGCGACCCTGGGCGATTTCGGCTTGGTAGGGGGTATAGGCCGTGTACCAACCGGGATTTTCTAAGACATTGCGTTGGATGACCGGCGGCGTGATGCAGCCGTGATAACCCTGACCGAGGTAAGACCGAAAGATCTGATTTTGACTGGCGATCGTGCGGAGCTGGGCGATCGTGTCGGTTTCACTGAGGGCAGCGGGCAGGTTGAGCGGGCGATCGAGACGAATCGCCGAGGGAACAACCCGATCCACCAGTTCATCAAGGGAGCCAAAACCCAAGACCGTGAGCATATCGCTGACATCCTGAGGGGTCGGTCCATTGTGACGACAGGCAAAGTTATCGGTCGGCGCGGCGGTCGAGGGTGCGGCGATCGTCTGAAAGTCGAGCATGATGGCGAAATGTGGGTGTTGAGCTGCTTTTTAGTCTATCGAGAGACTTCGCTTCAAGAAACTACATCAAGAAACTCAACGACGATCAAAGCTTTATTGCAAACCCACCGATCAACCCCCAGTTTTTTGAGGGACGGGTGCTAGCGTTGGGCTGATAACAACCTCTGGCCCGTGATCCCCACGCTTTTTTAAACCATGTATAACAAACAATCTGACCGTGATCCCGTCGGTGCTGTCGTCACGGCCCTGGTGGGTGCAGGCACAGCGACCTCCTTTGCCGTAGCGCGGGGTCAAAGTCCCTGGGTGGCCTTGGGCATTACCGTATTTGCCGCCGCCTTGGCTCTACTATGCGATCGCCTCGGTTGGCTTTAAGGCTGAGTCCGTTGCAACATGAGCATGGCATCGCCATCACCTAATCCATCCATTTGGATATTTGCGGCTAGATTTTGGTTCCTGTGGTGGCTAAACCGCGTACAAACTGTTTTTGTGCCGCCACAAACAGAACCACGATCGGGATGGTTGCGATCGTCACCCCAGCCATCAACAGCGGCCAATCGTTGGTAAACTGCTCCTGAAAATTGGTCAGGGCAAGCTGTACCGTTTGAAGCTCCGGGCGCGTCGTAAACACCAGCGGCTTAATCACATCGTTCCACTCGCCCACAAAGGAAAACAGGCAGAGGGCGACGATCGCCGGTTTTGCCAGCGGAAAAATAACCTGCCATAACACCTGCCAACGATCGGCCCCATCCAGCATGGCCGCCTCTTCCAGCTCGATCGGAATCGTCGAAAAATACTGACGCAGCAGAAAAATACCAAACCCATTGACCGCTGTTGGCAAAATCAACGCCCCGTAGGTGTCGATCAGATGTCCCCACTTCAGCACCATAAAAATCGGCACGACAAGCAGTTGCAGCGGGATAGCCAAGGTCGCCAGAAACAGCAGTAGCAACCCTTGACGCCCCCGAAATTTGAGGCGAGCGAGGGAGTAGGCGGCCATCGCTGAAGTCAGCGCTTGCAGCAGGGTGACCGTAATCGCAACCAAAGCCGAATTCAGAAATGCCCAACCGAGTCGCCCCTGGGTCCAGGCTTGGGTGTAATTCCCGAACGTCCAATGGCCGGGGCTGCCGATCGTTGATCCCGCGTCATAAAACGAGACCCCAGCGACGATCATCAGGGGTAATAACACCACAATCGCCCCCGCGACGGTTACACCCCAGGCCACTTTTTGCGATCGTTGCGTTGAGTCCAAACTAGCCTTCGAGGCATTCAGCATAACGGTTCTATCGAATTCAGCCACATTTTAGCCCGTCGGGTTCGTCCGTGGGTCGCGCGGCTCCACCGGGCCTCACAGGGTAGCGTATCGTCGATCGTTCCCAAGCGGCTCGAAAGAGCGCAAATCTTCAAGCCCAGCCCCGTGATACGGGCCAAAATAGGGCGTTATGATCGAATCAAACCAGGGTTTCAGGCGTTTGCCCAGCCTGAAGTCTGGTCAACTTTTCGTTAAAACCTGTAAAGTTATAAAGCAAAAGTCGCCATCGGGCATTAGGAGACTTTAAACGAACGTCCAATCGAGATTCGGCTACCCTTTGTAGTCCAGCGTCTTGAAACGTTAAGCATTACCGTGGCTGCCGCCCGGTGAGTATGTCCCGCCCACCAGAGCAAGCCCCATTGGCCTTCAGCCGTGGGAATCATGTCAAGACAGAGTTGGATGCTCGGTGCTTCACGGGTAACCGTCGAGTGATGAGAAAATCCACCAATGTACTGTTCCATCTCGACGAGAGGTTGAGGAGATAGGAAATTTATGCCGCAGTTAGAAGCCCCCCAAAAAACGGACTTTCAATCCGAAACCTATAAAGATGCCTACAGCCGCATCAATGCGATCGTGATCGAAGGCGAACAGGAAGCCTACGACAACTACCTGGCGCTAGCCGAACTTCTGCCGGATAGCAAAGACGAGCTGATCAAGCTCTCCCGCATGGAGAATAAGCACAAAAAAGGATTTGAAGCCTGTGGTCGCAATCTAGATGTTGCACCGGACATGAAGTTCGCGACCGAGTATTTTGCCGAGCTTCATGGTAACTTCCAAACCGCTGCGGCTGAGGGAGACATTGCAACCTGCTTAGTGATTCAATCTTTGATCATTGAATGCTTTGCGATCGCAGCTTACAACATTTACATCCCCGTCGCGGACCCCTTCGCTCGCAAAATCACCGAAGGTGTTGTCAAGGATGAGTACATGCATCTCAACTTTGGCGAAGAATGGCTAAAAGCCAACTTCGAGCAGTACAAAGAAGGGGTTGAAAAGGCTAACGCCGCCAACCTACCGATCATCTGGAAGATGCTCAACCAAGTTGAAGACGATGCCGCTGTTCTTGAAATGGAAAAAGAAGCGCTAGTCGAAGATTTCATGATTGCCTACGGTGAAGCCCTGGCAAACATTGGGTTCTCGACCCGTGAAATTATGCGGATGTCGTCTCACGGTTTGCGTGCCTAGTCACACTCACCCGCGATAGCGAACGTCGATAACACACCACGTTAGGATCACTTAAGACCCCGCAGTTCAGTAACACGTGAGCTGCGGGGTCTTGTTCTGTTGTTCAAGTGAAACCCGTTGGACGATCGTGTGGTGAGTCTGGGACTAATAATCGTACTGATAACCGTGAGCTTGCGGGACTAGACTGGTAATGCTGTGATTAATCCATGTCGTGAGTTGATCGCCATCGATAAGCAATTCCCAAGCCAGAGCGCCAATCGATTGAAATTGACGTAGGTTTGTCGTAATTCCGGCAGTTGAGCGATGAACGCTCCTGTAGTAACGTAAAATTTTATTCACAGTTTGTTAACCAATCGCGCAGGGCTAGATCTAGCCCGACGGCGATTCTCGGCGGACGCGGTTGTTTCGGAGTTGCCCATGTTTGGTTTGATCGGTCATCTCACTAGCCTAGAACACGCTCAGGCAGCAGCTCGGGATATGGGTTATCCAGAGTATGCGGAAGAAGGTCTCGATTTTTGGTGCTCGGCTCCTCCGCTGATGCTCGATCGGGAGATCACGGTTAAAAGTTTGACGGGCCAGGTGATTAAAGGCCGTTACGTTGAATCGTGCTTTCTGCCGGAAATGCTGGCAACCCGTCGCATCAAAGCCGCAACGCGCAAGATTATCAATGCGATGGCCCATGCTCAAAAGCACGGCATTGATATCACAGCACTCGGCGGTTTTTCGTCGATTATTTTTGAGAATTTCAACCTGAAACAAATTGAGCGAATTCGCAACATTCGCCTTGAATTTCAGCGGTTTACCACCGGAAATACCCATACGGCCTACATTATTTGTCGCCAGGTTGAGCAGGCGAGCGCCAAGCTGGGTATGGATTTGTCGAAAGCGACGATCGCCGTGTGTGGTGCGACGGGTGATATTGGTAGCGCCGTGTGTCGCTGGATGAATGCCAATACAAATGTTCAGGATCTGCTCCTGATCGCTCGCGATCGCGAACGCCTCAATGCACTCCAAGCCGAACTGGGTCGGGGTCGTATCCTCGGGCTCGACGAAGCCCTGCCCCAAGCGGATATCGTAGTCTGGGTTGCCAGTATGCCCAAAGGCGTGGAAATTGATGCAGAATCCTTGAAAAAACCCTGTCTTCTGATTGATGGCGGTTACCCCAAAAACCTGGATACCAAAGTTCAGTCGCCAGGTGTCTACGTGCTAAAAGGTGGCATTGTTGAACACTCGCTTGATATTGACTGGCCGTTAATGCAGCTTGTGAATATGGATGCGCCAGGACGTCAGCTTTTTGCCTGTTTTGCCGAATCCATGCTCTTGGAATTTGAAAAATGGCACACAAATTTTTCCTGGGGTCGTAACCAGATCACCGTGGAAAAAATGGAAAAAATTGGGGGCGTTTCCCTCAAGCATGGTTTTAAGCCCATTTTGACGGGGATTGAAGTGTAGCCGACCGGTTTCGATCCCGAGCGTTCGCTGCTGGTAGCCTCCGGTGGTGTGTTAATCTTTCCCTCCTGCTGTCTGCCTCTATCGTTGTAACCTCACTATGCTGCTAGATTTCGAGAAACCCCTCGTTGAGCTTGACAAACGTATCGAACAAATTCGCCAAATTGCGAGTGAGACGGATGTGGATGTGAGTGAAGAAATCCGGCAACTGGAACAGCGATCGTCGCAATTGCGTGAGGAAATTTTTTCGAGTTTGTCTCCCGCCCAGCGTCTGCAACTCGCACGTCACCCCCAACGACCCAGCACGCTCGACTACATCCAGGCCATTTCTGATGAATGGTTTGAACTCCACGGCGATCGCGGTGGTTTCGATGATCCGGCCTTAGTGGGCGGCGTGGGGTCTCTGGGCGGCATGTCGGTGGTGATGCTGGGTCATCAAAAGGGACGCGATACCAAGGATAATGTGCGTCGCAATTTTGGCATGGCTTCTCCCGGTGGCTATCGCAAGGCGATGCGACTGATGGAACATGCGAATCGTTTCGGGATGCCGATTATTACGTTTATTGACACGCCGGGAGCCTGGGCAGGATTGGAGGCGGAGCACCTTGGGCAGGGTGAGGCGATCGCCTACAATTTGCGGGAGATGTTTAGCCTGGATGTGCCGATTATCTGTACGGTAATTGGTGAGGGCGGCTCCGGTGGAGCGCTGGGGATCGGGGTTGGCGATCGGATCATGATGTTTGAACACGCCGTGTATACGGTGGCAACGCCGGAAGCCTGCGCCGCGATTTTGTGGAACGATGCGGCGAAGGGACCACAGGCAGCAGAGGCATTGAAAATCACGGCGCGGGATTTGAAGAATTTAGGAATTCTCGATCGATTGTTACCGGAACCTAGCGGCGGTGTCCATTCCCATCCGGTCGAAGCCACCGAAATTCTGAAGCAGGCACTCATTGAAGAACTGCAAGTGCTGAATCAGTTAACCGCTGAAGAACGGCGAAATTTACGCTACGAAAAATTCCGTAAAATTGGTGTGTTTCTTGAAGGTGAAGTGTCCTAGTTGCGTAACTCGATTCAAGAGTTGAAATCTTGTGGTGGTCAAAATCTCTGCACCACAGGTATGAAGCTGAAATTGACTATGATGCAGGCGTCCTGTTCTGCTCCATACGTTCAGAAAATTTAGCCTCTATTTGCCCGACCGATACCACAGGAAACTAGGGTTCTTAGAATCAGAAAGAGTTATACTTGCCATACGAAAAGTATGAGCAGGGTTTTCCTGCATTTTTACAGATATGAAGTGGCCAATTTGGTTCCCTTACCCAAGTTCGTGGCTACGGGCATTACTCGCAATTCTCTGGGTCAGTGCATTTGGCTATGTCGTCTGGATGTTCGCCGTGAGTGTCATCACGGATAACCTGTCCATACAGATCCTTAGCTTCGTACTTGCCTTTGTGTGTGGAGCTTGTGCTTACGGCAAAATCTCTGATTTGTTAGTCTTTAGAGCCTCAAAAACCCAAGCGAAATTTGTATCTTGGCGAGGGTTCTGGGAAGGTTGCCTTGCCATCATCATTCCGGTCTTATCAGGAATCAATACTGTGGTTATGACCCTGCCCATTGATGATTCCGAGATTCGCAATTGGTCAGATGAAAACTACGTCATCTTATTTCATTTACTTTACCTGGGTGCTATTTTTTTATATCAGCTTGAATGTGTACTACGTCACTGGTTTCAGGCCAAACACAACCAAGCAAAACTAACGCAGCAAAAACGAAAAAAATATC
>RDYZ01000437.1 GCA_004293855.1 Oscillatoriales cyanobacterium
TATCCTCCAGATCCACGCCCACGTGTTGCCGCAACAACTCAAACTGATTCGCAGAACCACCGGAGGCTAACAGCTCAAAATAACCCGGAATAAAATCCTTGCCCTGCTTTTGATATTGCTGATAACAGGCAAGGCTTACCAGGCTTGACGCGGTGTACTGATAGCAATAGAACGGCTTGAAGTAGATGTGACCGATCCGCGCCCAGTCGTACTGGTGGGCATCGAGCAGTTCAACGCTGTCGCCACAAAGGTCGGTGTAGAGGTCGCGCCAGGTGGTGTTAACGAAATCGCGCGTGATCGTGCCACGGGCGGCGCGTTCATTCAGCACCAGTTCTAGGCGGCTGATCGTGCTTTGGCGGAAGATGAGATTGAGCAGATCTTCGATGTGTTGGGTGAGCAGAGCGCGACGCAGGGCGGGATCATCACCGGCCCGATCGAGTAAATAATCGAGCAATAGCAGTTCGTTAAACGTGGAGGCCACCTCCGCACTAACCAGGGGTGGATTGCTATTAAAAAACGTTTGGCGATCGTCGATCCACGCAAAATGCAACCCATGTCCCAGCTCGTGCGCCAGGGTAAACAGGGAGTTGTAATCCTCGGTGTAGGACATCAACAAATAGCTATGCTTGCCGTGGTAGTAAGCACAAAACGCACCGCCACGTTTACCGGGTCGCACCGTCGCATCCACCCAATTGTTCAGAAAAAATTCTTCCGCACGACGGGCATAATTCACATCAAATTGAGTTAGGGCATCGATTAGGGTCGTAACACCGGTGTCATAGGCGATCGCGGGTGTCGGCTCGGTACTCCAGGGGGCGTACAAGTCACAAATCCGGATGGCTTGACCCAGGGTTTTCCCTTTGAGGCGGTAGTAGCGCTGGAACAGGTCGAAGCGCTGGCCAGTGCCGTCCATAATGGCGCGAAACACCGGCTCGGTGACTTCATCGGCGACGAGCTGCTTTTGTAAGGTCGAGTCGTGCGATCGCATTTGGCTTTCGAGCCGATGATCTTGCAGAACGCTGTTGAGAATGTAGGTATAGAGCGAGTTGTGCTGTGCGAGTACGTCGCGAACGGAGGTGTAGGCGGCGAGGCGACGATCGGGATCGGCGTCGTAGAGCAGGGCGCTCAGTTCGGCGTCGGTGGTGGCGCTGCTGCCATCGGCGCGGCTGACTGGGGCGTAGTCCTGTTCGCCAAGATGCACCGATCGCAGTTGGACAAAGGCTTGACGACCGGTGAGGCTGTCTTTATTGCGGGTTTGTTCCACGTCTTCCGACAGCTTGTGCGGCCGCTCCAGGGCGATGCGGTGGAGGTAGTGATGATAGTCCGCGAGGGCGGGATGGGTCTGTAGTTTGGTCAGCCGTTCGACGCTGAGATTTTTGAGTTCTAACTCAAAAAAGAGCAGCAGATTTTCTAAATCCGTGGCCGCTTCCATGAGCCGATCTTGCGCCTG
>RDYZ01000438.1 GCA_004293855.1 Oscillatoriales cyanobacterium
GTTTTGGGGCGATCGCGGATGTCTGATCGCGCAGCCGTACGACACAGAAAAGGGGGCAGGAACCATGAACCCCCATACGTTTTTACGGGCGATCGGGCCTGAACCGTGGTCTGTGGCCTACGTAGAACCCTGCCGCCGCCCGACCGATGGACGCTACGGCGAAAATCCCAACCGCTATCAGCACTACTACCAATATCAAGTCCTAATCAAACCATCGCCGGACAATATCCAAGAGGTGTATCTCGATTCGCTGCGAGCCTTGGGGATTCGCCCGGAAGATCATGACGTGCGGTTTGTGGAAGATAACTGGGAATCGCCGACCCTGGGCGCGTGGGGTGTCGGCTGGGAAGTGTGGCTTGATGGTATGGAAATTACGCAGTTTACCTATTTCCAACAGTGCGGCGGGATTGACTGTAAGCCGGTGTCGATCGAGATTACCTATGGCCTGGAACGGCTGGCGATGTATTTACAAGAGGTGGAGTCGATCGCCGATATTCTCTGGACCGACACCGTAACCTACGGCGATGTTCACCTCCAAGGCGAAATCGAGCAATGCACCTATAACTTTGATGCAGCTAGCCCAGATATCCTGTTGGAGTTGTTTGGGTTATACGAAAAAGAAGCGACACAGTTGGTTGAGCGTAACCTAGCACTGCCAGCCCTGGATTACGTGCTGAAATGCTCCCACTCGTTTAACTTGCTCGACGCACGGGGCGTAATTTCGGTCACAGAACGTACACGCTACATTGGCCGCATCCGGAATTTAGCGCGGAAGGTCGCAGGAATTTACCTCGAACAGCGCGAACAGTTGGGCTTTCCGATGGCTAAGACCCATGAGGTCGCACCGGAGAACCTGGCCGCTACGGTTTAATTGGCAGGTTCCGGATCTCGGTGCGTGCCATCGCTACCGGCTGAATCTTTAGATTTGCTTTACAATGCGAGCCAGTTCACATTTTCGTGAGCTGGCTTGTTTTGAGAGAGGAAGACTGATGGATTTTGCTGAAATACTCGAGCCCTTGGCGGCTCAGTTCCGAGCGCTGAATATGCCCGATGTGGTGGTGCATTGGGGTCACCCGGCGATGATGGGGATTGTGATCTTTGCGATGGGAACGTTTGCGGGAATTACGGGCTGGAAGGGTCGTCTTGCAACGGATAATGACGTGAAGCTAGCGCAGTTAGCGGATCATAAAAAGGTGGCTCCGCTGATGGCGCTGTTTTTGGCGATGGGCTATACCGGCGGTGTGATCTCGCTGGTTGTCCAGGAGCAGTCGATTTTTGAAAGTCCGCACTTTTGGACGGGTTCGATCGTCTTGTTACTCCTCCTCAGCCAAGGTCTGTTAACACTGGCGGGCTTTTGGGGCGACAAAGCAAAACTCCGCACAGCACACGCCCACTTGGGTAGCGTGACCCTGGGGGTTATGGTGTTACATGCTGTGTTTGGCCT
>RDYZ01000166.1 GCA_004293855.1 Oscillatoriales cyanobacterium
AGGGACTTTGAACGTTTGAGTTTTACCTATACTCCCCTTCTCCCAGCTTGGGAGAAGGGGCTGGGGGATGAGGGAAAAGAAAAAATTGCTTCATGCAAGAGGTCTATTGAATTGACCACAGGCGTCACGGCCTAGATTGCTCATCAAAGCAAAAAAACGGTGTGCAATATTGGCGCAGTATTCACACAATCTTCACACTTCATCGTTAATTCTGCGGAGTCCTGCGCTGCAAAACTTGGCGAAATTTACGGTTTCCGGGCATTTCATGGGCGCGATAGGGTCATAGGGTCTGGCTTGCTCGCGCCTCTGTAAACCGGCTCACTTTGATTCGGCTGTGGGATTGAACCTCAGAATTTTATAGACCTCGACGCGGGTGCAATCTTACCTACCCCATTCCCTATGCTGCGACCCGATCGGTTTGGCTGTTTGCCTCTCCTGAGTGCGCTAACCCTTGCGTCGATAACGTCCCTCACGCCCGTTCCGTCCATTACATCGATCGCCCAGGCACTCCCCACCACGCCACCGATCGCCCCATCCACTGATCTGGCCCGCACCGATCGCAACGCCACCGACCTCGAACGCGCCATTCTCGACCAAATCAATCAGCTCCGCCAGGACCCCGCCCGTTATGCCGACTGGCTCGAAACCCAGCGCGAGTACTACAGTGTTGAGCACGATAGCTTCGTGCTGCGTTTACCCGGCGAAGCGGCGATCGGCCTATACGAAGGGGTCGCCGCCTTGGATGAGGCGATCGCGACTCTGCGTAACCTCGATCATCGTCCCCCGCTCGGTCTGTCGCCCGCATTGACCTACGGGGTACAGGATTGGGTGGCCGTGATGGGAACGCGAGGCTTGCGGGGTGGTGCGGATCATCAGGGTAATGATCAGGGCTATTACACCCGTAATTATGGCCGCCGTCAGGGTGACGGGTTTGGAATTGATGCCTATCAGCGCCAGAGTGCTGCGGCGATCGTCCTGGCCTGGGTGGTGAATGATGGTGATCCGCTGCGATCGATCCAAACGGCACTCCTTGATCCGGCCTTTCAGGTGATCGGTGTGGGCTGTGCGTCGCATCGATCGCGGGATGTGATGTGCTCGATTTCCGTGGCGGAGGAGTTTATCGCCGATGACCCCACCCTGGCTGCGATCGCAACTGAGGAGCCCAGCACGGATGACAGCACGAATCCAGCGACCACCGCTGCTGCCACCGCCAACACCCCTAGCCGCGATTCGGTTCCGACCCCCCACTCTACCGATGCCACCGTTGCAGCTCCTCGGGCCGCAACCTTTACCACCCCGCAAACCTCCAACAGTCCACCACCCGTCAACCATGCCGAACCACTGTCCCCTGCCGATCGCCTGACCTATAACCTGACCAATCCACCACCCACGCCCGAAGACACCGCCCGCGCAATTTTCGATGAAACCAATCGGATGCGATCGAACCCCGCCGCCTATGCTGAGGAACTAGTCGCCCTGCTCGATCGCTACGACGGTAACAACATCGATCTGTCCGAAATTGGCTTTCTATACGAAACCCAGGAAGGTGTTACACCCGTGTACGAGGCGATCGACGTCCTCCGCCACACCGACCCGCTCCCCACCCTCACCTATTCCACGGGTCTAGAACAAGCCGCTCGCGATCACGTTGACGATCTTGGGGTGGTGGGGATGGTCGGTCATGTGGGAACCGATCGCAGTCTTCCTCGGGAGCGAGCCCAGCGCTACGGCACGATCGACGATCTCCAAGGCGAAAACATTAGCTATCAGTACGATCCCGTACATACGGCCCAGTGGCATGTGTTGATGTTGCTCGTGGATGATGGCGTCCCCGATCGTGGTCACCGTGAAACCTTACTCAAGCCGGATTATCAGGTGTCTGGGGTGGCCTGTGGCTACCATGCAGGCTATGACAATATCTGCGTGATGACCTACGCCGATGGCTACACGGAAAATACGGAGGATCTGGGGACTGTGGGGAATGCCGATCGTTCCGACCCCTCCGCGCAACGTTAAGCTGTTGCGGTCTTGTCCCGGCGATCCCGTGGCTAGGGTCACGGCATCACACAGCCAAATCCTGAGCCAAGGACGCCGCGATCGCCGATCGCGATCTATAACAGAAAGGCTGTTTCGGCCTGTTGTCTGGCAAGGACACATTTTTTATGACCGCACGACTTCTGATCGGTAATGACGACGGGATCTTTGCCCCCGGTGTTCGCGCTTTAGCGAACGCGATGGCGATCGCCGGGTACGAGGTGACGGTTGTTTGTCCCGATCGCGAGCGATCGGCCACCGGTCACAGTCTGACGATGCATGAGCCCATTCGTGCCAACCCCGTCGAGGGGGTGTTTCATCCCAAGGTCACCGCCTGGAGTTGTTCCGGCACGCCCTCCGACTGTATCAAGCTGGCCTTGGGCGCTCTGTTGGATCAATTCCCGGACTTCGTTCTCGCTGGAATTAATCAAGGCGGCAACACCGGCACGGATATTCTTTACTCTGGCACGGTTTCAGCGGCGATGGAAGGGACGATCGAAGGCATTCCGAGTATTGCCTTGAGCTTGGCGCACTACACCTCACCGGATTTCACGGCGGCCAGTGCCTTTGCCACCCGGTTACTGTCCCAACTGGTCGGTCAAACGTTGCCAGAGTCATTTTTGTTAAACGTCAATATTCCCGGTGTACCGGCGGATCAAATCGCCGGGGTCAAGCTCGCACGCCAGGGAATTCGCCGCTACTCCGATGTGTTTCAGGAGCGCATCGATCCACGGGGCAAAAACTACTATTGGCTGGCAGGTGAGGTGTTAACGGATGTGGATGATGGACGCGAGAGCGACGAACTCCATACGGATGTTTGGGCGATCGAGCATAACTATATTTCCTTAACACCGTTACGGTTTGAGTTAACGAGTTATGGAGAAGTCGAACAAATGCGGGGCTGGCAATGGGTTGAGGATTTGACCCGATCCTAGGGAAATCTCCCAACCGTCGAGATTTGCCCCAATGGAACGACAACAGCGGGCTAAAATATCATGTCGGAAATGCTTCAGTGCATAGTGCTGGCGTTTCCGATCGTTTCCTGATCTCGTCCTCGATTGTTATCGTCACAGCCTTCGTTATGACCCTTGACTCTGCCGCATTGCTCGACCAATTCAACGCACTCTGTACCCAACTGTCTGCCCTTGAACCGACGATCGCGGAGACTACAACCCTCGCGGAGGTGCGGACACAGCTAACGGCTCGCCTTCAGGGTGGTAAAGCTGCCGCCCTAGCGCTGCTGGATCAGTTTTTAGCACTACAACACGCCGATCAGGGCGAATTTGCCCCGCTCAACGATTACAAAATCCAAGTTCGGAATTTCCGCCAGGAAGTGGAAGCCATGGAGGGGAAACTCTCCAAGGACGCGCAAAATTTGGTTAACAGTACGCATCCCGTCGCGCAGTTGTTGCAGGCCGTTCAAGCCGGGGACACGCTGTCGGATGCCCAATGGTCGAGTCTGCAAACCCTGCTCACCAAAGTGTTTGGCTCACCGATCGCGGTGGCGGTGTCACGCGGCAAACTTGTGATCGCAGCGGAGGCGAGTGAACGCGAAACCCAGGACGATGTTTTCCTCTGGGGGGATCAGGTGCCGTTACCGTCCGAGGCGGCGACCGGTCGTACAACGGCGGAACCGCCGATCGTCTTTGGGGCGAAAAGCCTCGGAATTCAGACCACCGATCCCAAGCTTGTGCCGTTGCGAGTGGGCGTACATATCCAAAACGTTGGCGATCGGCAATTTGGGGTGGGCGAATTTGCCGGGACGCGGGGTCAATCCTTGGCGATCGAAGGCTTGAGTGTGGCGTTGGTCAATCCGATCGCAGGACTTGAGATTGAGTACATGGCTCACGTAGCCCAAAAAGGCGATTTAGCCTGGGTGCGTAACGGTCAGTATGCCGGAACGCGGGGTGAAAGTCTGGCGGTGGAAGGGTTCTCCCTGCGCTTAAGTGGGCCGGAAGCGGCGAACTATGAACTGACCTATTCGGCCCACGTGCAAAATATCGGTGATGTGCCGCTGCAATCGAGCGGTAACTATTGCGGTACACGAGGACGCGGGCTTAAGGTGGAAGGTCTGACGGTTTACCTGCGTAAAAAATAAGAGGCGCAGTTTCGCGTTCAACCTTGGGCATGATTGATCCTTGATCCTGTCCCTGCGATCGAAATGAATCGTGTTGAGCGTCTGCGTGACGATCGTGACCCAAAATCCACAGTCCTACACCACCCTACTCCTCATCCCGACGGGAATCGCAGCGGCGATCGGCGGTTATGCGGGGGATGCCCTGCCGATCGCCCGTGCCTTAATGCAAGTCAGTGATCGGGTGGTCACCCATCCCAATGTGCTGAACGGCGCACAGCTCTATTGGAATGAGCCCAATTTGTTTTACGTCGAAGGTTATGGCCTTGATCGCTTCGCAGCGGGTCAATGGGGTCTACGTCCGAGTTGGCGAAATCGGATTGGTGTGGTGTTCGATGCTGCGATCGAGCCGGAGTTGCGTCTGCGTCACGAACAGGCGATCGACGCGACCCGCGCCACCCTGGGGCTAGAGATTTGCGGACTTGCCACAACCGATCGCTCCCTTGGGGTGACGGTTCGCACGGCGGACAGTGGCGCAAGTTGGGGCACGATCGCCGAGCCGGATAGCCTGTTGCGTGCCGCTGATCGGTTACGGCGCGAGACACTCGCCGAGGCGATCGCGATCGTGGCCCGTTTTCCCGATGAAGACACCGACGCCCTCGCTGCCTATCGCCACGGCTGCGGGGTAGACGCGATCGCTGGGGCTGAAGCTGTGATCAGTCATCTTGTTGTGCGTGAATTGGGCTTACCAGCAGCCCATGCCCCGGCACTGGCCGCGATCGATCCCGATCCGACGCTAGCGCCCCGTGCGGCTGCGGAAGAGTTAGGCCATACCTTTTTGCCCTGCGTTCTAGTTGGATTAAGCCGCGCTCCACAATTTCTCCGAGCGACCCCCGCAGATCCCTATCGGCACACGGGTGATCTCTGGGCTGAGGAGATTGATAGCGTGATTGTTCCGGCCTCGGCCTGTGGTGGCAGTGCGGTTTTAAGTCTGAGTACAAAGGCACAGATCATTGCCGTTGAAAGTAACGAAACCACCATGAACGTGACACCGGAAGCCGTCGGGATTCGTGCGATCCGGGTACGATCGTATCTTGATGCGATCGGCGCGATCGCCGCCCATCGCGCCGGGATTTCCCCCCACGCACTCACCGCAACGCCCTATCCCTCTCTCCTCTAAAACCGCACAATCCCCAAGCCGTATCCCAATCGCCATCCCTCAAGCTCTGAGTCCACGCCATCGCTGTTTTATCCCCTATTCAACGTGAGTGAGCCCCCCTCTTCCCCGCCCGAAATCACATCGCTATCCCGATCGCAAGTGCTGATCTCGATGGCCATTACGGCGATCCTTCTCCTGGGTCTCTCCAAACTGTGGATGTATGTGGGTAACGTGACGCTGTTCCCACTGTCCTGGGAGCCGAATTTATTACCCAGCGCGATCGGCCTCAGCCTGCTGATTGCAGCCCTGAGTGGCCTACTCTACCGGTTTTGGCCTGCCTACCGCCTCAGCACCGTCTTCTATCTCGAACTGGTGGTGCGTCCTCTCCAGTGGCCGGATCTATTCTGGCTGGGGGTTTTACCGGGCATGAGTGAAGAATTACTCTTTCGTGGCACGTTGTTACCCAGCTTGGGCGGCGACTGGCTGGCACTCGGGCTGACGAGTATCGCATTCGGAGCGATGCACTTAAGTGGGCGTCAGTACTGGCCCTATGCGCTGTGGGCGGGCTGTGTGGGCGGCATGTTGGGCTATAGCGCGATCGTCACCGGCAATCTCCTGGTGCCGATCGTGGCCCACATTTCCACCAACATCATCTCCGGGGCGATCTGGAAGTGGTATTTCTCGCGACTGGCTTGAGATCACCCCGATCGCACTGTCAGCCAGAGCCTTTAGACATCCTGCCCA
>RDYZ01000439.1 GCA_004293855.1 Oscillatoriales cyanobacterium
TGACAGTTTGCAATTGCTGGATGGTTCAGGCTTTGAAGATGTGACGATCGAGGCGGGGAGTGGTGAGTTGAGCGGTTCCACCGTGATTCGATTGCGGACGCAAAATCAAATTGTTGCCATCCTTGAAAATGCGTCCCCCAGTCTTGTGACAGCCTTGAACTTTTTCACGTCCTAGGGGAAGTTATGACCAAAATAATAAGGGGTCTCAAGCCCCGCCCTGACTTCGACCAGCTCAGCCCAAGTCCAGGGCGAATTGTGAAACATAATCAGAGAGCGTCAGCCCAACCCGCCAGTGAAAGCACGAAACCGCCACCGAATCTATCCCAACCCGCTCCAGCGCCGAATGCTAGCGCGGACATTCGGTTGCGTGCGAGTCGTGTTCAACGATGCCCTGCAATTACGCCAGGAGGAATACAAAACCAACGGGAAAACCATCAGCAGCACCGAGCTACAAAAACAGCTCATCACCCAAGCAAAACACACCCCAGAACGGTGGTGGCTAGCCGAAGTCAGTAACATTGCTCTGCAACAGTCCGTCCAAGATGCCTGCCTCGCCTTCAAAAACTTCTTTCAGAGTTTGAAAGGAAAACGCAAAGGACAGAAGGTTGGATTTCCACGATTCAAACGGAAGAGCAACGCCCAAGCCTTCCGGCTGACCCGTGGCGGGTTTTCAATACGCGACAACAGCAAGCTGTATCTAGCCAAGATTGGTGACGTCAAGGTTCGATGGTCGCGTGAACTGCCATCAGAACCATCGTCCGTAACCGTCATCCAAGACGCCGCTGGTCGCTACTTTGTTAGCTTTGTCTGCGATGTGGAACCGATTCAGCATCCAGCCTCAAACGCGGGAGTCGGAATTGATCTAGGAATCACAACCTTTGCCACCCTCAGCACGGGTAAGAAAGTTGCAAATCCGCGTATTCTGCAACGCCAACTCAAGCGGCTGCGACGTTTGCAGCAGTCCCTCAGCCGGAAGGTGAAAGGTAGCAACCGCTATCAGACTGCCCGTCAGAAAGTGGCGCGATTGCACGCCCGCATCAAAGACACCCGCACTGATTTCCTGCACAAGCTGTCAACCCAACTCGTTCGCGAGAACCAAGCGATCGTTCTGGAAGATTTAAACGTGTCAGGAATGGTGAAAAATCGCCGGTTAGCACGGGCGATTAGTGACGTGGGCTGGCGACAGTTCCGCACGATGTTGGAAGCGAAGGCGATTCGTTATGGCCGCGATTTCCAGGTGATTAGCCGTTGGGAGCCGACGAGTCAGCGCTGTTCAAGCTGTGGCGAATTGGGTGGCAAAAAGCCGCTTGATGTTCGTGCCTGGACGTGTCTGTATTGCAGTGCGGAACACGATCGCGATATCAATGCAGCGGTCAATATCAAAGCCGCCGGGGGACGCCCGGAGGCTCTAAACGTGCGTGGAGGATGGCGTAATTCCC
>RDYZ01000167.1 GCA_004293855.1 Oscillatoriales cyanobacterium
CCGAGGGATTCGAGTTCCTGGACGATCGCCACATAGTGCGCGTCATCGCCCGTAACCAGGTGCGTCCGTTGTAGGACGAGACCGATCGTCACCGGGTCTTGCTTGTTCTCGTCGGAAATATCGGGGCGGCTTTGGAACCAGTTGAGGTACTCTTTCACGTCCTCAAACATGGCCGGAGCCAAGGGATGCCAAATCCCGGTATCGGGATAAACCACCGGTTCGGCGTAATCGACGTTTTTACCCAAACCTTGATCCGGATAAACGTACTTATCCGCCAGCATCAGCAGGAAGTTTTCCAGGTTGGTCGATGAACCACCGAGCCAATACTGGAAACTGAGCATAAAGTTGCGGGCGTCCTGTGCCTTGTCCATCGGCATGTATTTCAGGACTTTCGGCAGTGTCCGCAGCAGCTTCAGCATTCCATCTTGGAACGACGAGCCGGACTGCTCTTTGCGTTTGCGCATGAACTGGGCGATCGCGCTCTTGCTTTGGCCAAGCTGCGCCATCGAGAAACTGCCCAGTTTATTCAGGCGCATCACCTCGGGCATCGAGGGGAACACCACCGCCGCATCGAGCCGATCGCGCACCGGAGTCACCGCCGCCACCACTTTCTCGGCCAGATCTTCAATAAAGATCAGCGACGCGATGAAGATGTTGGCTTCACTCACATCGCGCTTAAAGTCTTCGTAGTTTTGTTCGCCGCGCAGTTCTTCGATCAGATAACCACTGATCTCGATCGCAATGTGGGGGTTGTGATCATTAATTGCGCGAACCGCCGAGGAAAGAGCGCTTTGATATTGCGACTCCAGCACGACATAAACGATCTTTAATAGCTTGCGACCCTTGAGGTCGTCCGGCTTAATGTGTCGAACGGCTGGATTCACTTGTGTGAACATACAGTCTGGCTCCTTACCTTCGGCGTGTCTGAATTGCTGATTGGGCAGACGTGGTGAACATTCCCACGGGCTATATCAATCGTAAAAGCGTATGCAGTGTTTTTACCAAAAAACGCGAATTCACACGGTTTCTAGCCCTTACCATGCAACATTTTGACAAGAAAATGTGAATTTGTGTTTACAAAATTTAATCTTGAGCAAAGTTTGTCTTTCATTTTGACGATCGGGGTTGACAGCGATCGTGATGTACGCAGGGTGGGATCGAACGGAGCGAAAAAGGCGGTCAGAGATTGCGGTGGAGCCTGCGACCAGCCCGGAGCCTTGGGCCATCTGAAGCGCTGAGGGAGCTGACAGAGGTGAAAGCCTTGCACGATCGGTCTGGGAATTCTGGGCAATCGATCGCTCGCCTTCGAGACGGTTAGAACCGATACAAAAATCGCTCAATCCCTTGATCTTGCGTGATGCGTTGACCATTAGACCCACAAAATCTGCTTGGGATGTGTGGGTTCTGATGGTTTTGATCCGTCAGCTTTAGACCCGTGTCATGGTCTAATCCGTCTGTGTTACCCGATCGCCCCGTGGATCACGGAATCGGACGTGGGCCGATCGGGCGGATTTGATCCTGAGAATTGCCCTTCGGATCGATGGCCCTGTCTCAATACCCTTTACTTATCTTCTCCAAACGCCATGTCTATTTATTTTGAGCTTCATCCGGACAATCCCCAGACTCGGCGAATAAAAGAGATTGGAGAGGCGCTCGCGGGTGGCGCGGTCATGCTTTATCCCACCGATACGGTCTATGCGATCGGCTGCGATATCAACCACAAGGCCGCTGTCCAACGTGTGCGTCAAATTAAACAGCTTGCCAATGACAAACCCCTCACCTTTCTGTGTCAATCCGTGTCGAACATTGCGGAATATGCCCAGGTGTCCGATTCGGCGTACCGGATTATTCGCCGCCTGATTCCTGGCCCCTATACATTCCTGTTACCCGCAACCAAGCTGGTCCCCCGGTTGGTGATGTCGCCCAAGCGTAAAACCACCGGCATTCGTGTCCCGGATCACACCATTTGTCAGTTGCTTTTGCAGGAACTCGGTAACCCGATCGCCTCAACCTCGGCCCACCTTCTGGGCGAAGACGGCCTGAGTTTGGATGCGGCGGACGGCGAGACGATCGATAAAGCAAAACTGTTCGATCGGCTGACATCGATGGTGGATGTGATTATCGATGATGGCCGAGAGGATGGGATTCGAGCCTCCACCATTATTGACCTCACGGCTGGGGAACCGGTGATCGTGCGGGAAGGGGCGGGGATTGAAGAGGCTCTGAACTGGATTTAGACGATCTCACAGATTGGCGAATGGGGTTCAGGGCTGGGTTTGACCTGGGTCGGGCGAGGTTGATCGTGTGACGATCGGCTAACCGTCCAAAACAGGCCACACCAGTTCGCGCACTGGAACGTACGATCGTCGGTTGAACGTTTTGATCCGTGGCATGGCTCAACCCTTGAACCATCAAGGCTTTGGGTCAGTTTACACCGGGTCAGACTCACAATCCGGACACGTGCCGGTTGGCCGTCCGGACACATGGGCCGTAATCAGTTGGGATAGTGGCCAGGTTGGGGCAGGGCGACAGAGGCGATCGAAATACAGTGAATGCATGGAAGACAGGAACGCCCAAACCGAGAGCAATCAAGGCTTTGAGCGCAATCCAAGCTTCGATTCTCCACCTTGTCCGTGCGCTACCCTCAGGAAACACCATGAACGCCAAACTCGACACCGTTTTTATCCGCACCAACACCAACAACCCCGCACTCTTCAACGCCACCCACCGCTCGCAATCCTATAACGGCATTTCCGTCGGCACAGCGACCGCCCAAGCCGCAGACCTGCAAAACCGCTCCCTCAGCTTCGATCGGGCAATCCTCGACGAACTCCAAGCCGCTCTCGACACCCAATCCAGCAGCAGTGTCCGCGTTGCCGAACGCATTGCCCGTGAAGTGGAGCGGATTTGCACCAAGAGCGATCGGATTCAAACCTCGGGCAAGGTGGAAATGTGGCAACTCGCCCTCGCTCGTCACCGCATCCAAAAAATTCACGCTTACTTTGAATTGGGATCACGCCGTGGTCGGGTTGAACTCCACAGCAACCTCAGCATGATGGTCTACCGCCACATTGCACCGAGCCATGCCAAACTCGGTTTCCAAGGTCGCTACAGCCACATTGAAGATTTCCTCCAAGGGTTTTATATCGAAGTGCTGCGTGCTTTCCGCCGTGAACATGATGTGGCTCCCGACTACACGCCGAAAACCCGGGTCGAACTCGCGGAATACATGGCCTTCTCGGAGCAGTACGCCAAACGTCGGATCTCGCTCCCCGGTCGTAAGGGTCAACAGTTGGTCATCCTCCGCGCTCAAGGCTATGCCAAGGGCCAACCGCCGGAAATGTCGTTGGATGTGGAAATGGCGATCGACTCGGCCAAATCCGAAGCGGACGAAAGCCACAACCGCAGCTCTGCCGCCCGTCAAGTGCGTGAGCATATGGTGTCGGAAAGTGTGGATCTCTCGGAAGCAGTGATTCGCGATCGGGTGGTTGAAGAGTTGATCGACTATCTACGCGGCCAAGATCAAGAGGACTGCATCGACTATCTCACCCTGAAGCTGCAAGATCTCCCGGCTCACGAAATTGACGAAATTCTCAACCTCACCTCACGTCAACGGGATTATCTCCAACAACGTTTTAAGTATCACGTCGAAAAATTCTCGCGTACCGGTAACTGGGAACTGGTGCATCAATGGCTCGGTGCGGATCTCGATCAAAGCCTGGGTATGTCGCCGGTACAGTGGGAGGGTTTTTACACTTCACTCGATGAAAAACAACGTCAGCTCGTCGTTCTGAAACAGGAAAAACTCAGCGATGATCAAATTGCGGTCGAACTCGGCTGCACGGTTAAACAGGTACAAAAACGCTGGACAAAGCTACTTGATCGCGCCTGGGAAGCCCGGAACGCCTAGAACAGGATGATCAAAGCTTGGATGACTACTCAAATTGTGAATACTTTGCTTCCGTTACGGCGTCGATTACGTCCGCCCCCTCGGGCTCATCTGCCCATCGGCTCGGATGACCCGCCCAATTTACCCCAACGCATGACCCAAGGCACTGATAAAAAACTCCCCGCACTGTGGCGATCGCAGTCGCGGGGAGTTTTTTGGCGTCAAGCGAGGATAGAGCCTTAATGGGTTGAAACAACCAAGTACACCAGGCCAATTCACGCGATACTAAAGAAAAATCACCCCGTAAATTTACGGTTAACTCATGGGACTTTTCGACCTCGTATCCAAAGCGGTTAGCGATCCAAATCTGCAAGCCAACGTCGGCCAGCTCGGTGGTATCGTCAGCAGCCTTCAGCAGGTGCAACAATCACAAAATCTTGACGCTGACAGCACAAATTCGCTGTTATCCCTGGTTGGGTCACAGGTGCGATCGTCGCTGCAACAGCAACAGGAAAGCGGCGTGAACGTGCCTGAGTTACTCGAACAATTTGGCGGTACGGCCAGCAATGCCGCCGCTGTTTCAGCGTTGTTTTCCGACTCACAACAGCAGCAACTTGTCGAGATGGCAGCCGCCAAAACCGGCCTTGATGCCAATACAATTCAGTCCATGTTGCCGACCCTGATTCCGCTGGTCTTGAATTTCTTACAAACTGGCAAAAGTACCGATGCTGAAGCGGGGAATAATCCCGTGTTGTCGAGTTTCCTTGATGCCGATGGGGACGGGGATGTGGATATTGCTGACGCGATGATGCTCGCCAGCCAGTTTAAGGGTTAGGCCATCCGGGTTGCGCGTTACGGATTGAGGCGGGAATGATCCGGGTAACGTTGGCGATCGGCTTTGATCGGGTTTGATGGCACGCTGGTGGGTGTCGCACAACATCACGTGATCTCGCGGTCAATAATCCAGGATGCAACTGAAAACCCGGAGCCGATATAGCATCAAAGCCCTGCTCGAACTGAGCCTCCAGAATGATCGCACCCCCCTCTCCGTACGCACGATCGCCGATCGTCAGGGCATCCCCGCCCCCTACCTTGAAAAGATCCTGATCGCCCTGCGCCACGCCAAAATCGTCGAATCCGTGCGCGGCACACACGGCGGCTACCGTCTGGCCCGATCGCCCGCTTCGATCCTGCTCGGGCAAGTGCTCGAAGCAGTTGGCGAAGGTTTGGAATTGCCCGCGATCCTGCCCAATCGACCCGAACGCGCGGAAGATTGGGCGATCGCCTGTCTACACCGCCGATTACGTCGTAAACTCGACGAAGCGCTTTACACCGTATCACTCGAAGAGTTGTACTACGATCTACGCAGTTGGCAGGCGGCTCAAGGTGATTTGGGTAACTTTCTAATCTAGGGTTGCTCGTTTAGGGCGCGTCATCCATCAACCACAGGCTCCGGGCTGGATATACGGTGGAACGTTTGATCCAATCAAAACGTAGGGGCTGTAACCCTTACTAGGCAGGCACTAGAACTTTAATTGATGGCAGCCCCGCGCGATCCCCTCTCATTGCACGCCCCTCGGTTCGATCATGAAAGTTGTCGAAATTTTGTCCGCTGAAGAGATCAATCGCACCCTGGTTCGATTAGCCTCACAAATTCTCGAAGCCGCAGGCGAACCCGATCGCCTCGCCCTACTCGGAATTCATACGCGCGGCGTACCGATGGCGCAGATGATCGCTGATCGCATCCAGACCCTTGAAAATATCGACGTTCCCGTCGGCTCGATCGACATCACGTTTTACCGCGACGACCTCGATCGCATCGGGATGCGTACTCCCGAAAAAACCGATATTCCCTTCGACCTGAACGATCGGCGTGTCATCCTCATCGATGATGTGATCTACACCGGGCGCACCATCCGCGCCGCCCTCAACGCCGTCCACGAATACGGACGCCCTGAACTCGTCTGGCTCGCCGTCCTTGTCGATCGTGGTCACCGTCAGTTACCGATTCATCCCAACTTCACCGGTAAGCATCTCCCCACCGCCAAAGACGAAAAAGTCAAAGTCTACGTAAAAGATCTGGACGGTTGGACGGTTACGATGGTGTCGAACTCATTTCACCACAGATTTAAAGCAGACGTTTGGCAATGCACCCGACGATCAATTGACACACGATCAAGCTAAACATGTATGCGTTAGCCCTGACCCCCTCCCAGGGCAAACGCATACTCGGCAGACCCTCACCCTAAATCCCTCTCCCAGGCCGGGAGAGGGACTTTGATCCTTAAAATCTAGCTCCTCTTCTCCCATTTTGGGAGAAGGGGCTGGGGGATGAGGGCATTCATTGGGAGTATGCGTTAGCCCTGACCCCCTCCCATTTGCCCACCTTGTACCCACAAGAACTGATATATTCCGAAAGCGGATCTTGCTCCGTGTACGTCTTCG
>RDYZ01000440.1 GCA_004293855.1 Oscillatoriales cyanobacterium
AGCGGAAAATTCTATCTTTAAGATGGAGTCAGATCGCGCGATCGCCGGATGCGTCCCCCGTGCGTCGTCGGCTGAACCCCGATCGCCGCTCGATCGTTACCGGATCATTGCCCGATCGTTCGTCCCTCTCAACTCTGTTTACCCCCAACCCTTCAGCGCTACCGAAACCCATGCCGACTTATCCCGGAATTTCGAGTGAAGCCTTTCGCCATCCCCTTGATCGCGAAGCCGAAGCCAGTTTGCGCGGCGTTCCCGGCTTTGACATGATCGCGCGGAAGTTCGTCGAATTTATCTACGAGCGGCCGCAGTACGTCTACCGTCTACAACCTGGGGAATCATATCGAAGTCGGGCCGCGCCAATATTCAACGGTGTATCAGATTTTTCGGGAATGTGTCCGCGATCTCGATATCAGCCCGATGCCGACGGTTTTCGTGGTGCAAAATCCCCAAGTTAACGCGTACTCGTTGGGCGAAGAACAGCCGACGATCGTGATTAATTCCGGTTTGCTGGATTTGATGAGCGAGGATGAACTACGGACGGTGATCGCTCACGAGTTGGGGCATATTAAATGCGGCCATACGACGCTGATTCAGATGGCGATGTGGGCGATTTCGACCCTGGGCGCGATCGGTGAGATGACCTTCGGGATTGGCAATGCGATCGGGATGGGGCTGGTGTATGCCTTCTATGAGTGGCGACGCAAAGCGGAACTATCTGCCGATCGGGCGGCGTTGCTGGTGAGCGACGATCTCGATACGGTGATGCGAACCATGATGAAAATGGCGGGCGGTAGTAGCAAATACGCCCATGAGGTTGACCTCAAAGAATTTGTGCGTCAGTCCGATCGTTACCAACAACTTGATGGCGATAATCTCAACCAAATCTATAAATTTTTGCTCTACAACGGTGGTCAAAACGGCTTTTTAACCCACCCTTTTCCCGTCGAACGGGTGTCCTATTTGCGCGACTGGAGCGAGTCGGAAATGTTCGCCGCGATTCGTAATGGTGACTATCTTCGCTGTGGTCAAGAGGGTGCAGTGGATGTGGAGGAGATGGAGACGGAGATCGATGCAAACTCGGAGGTGAAGCCCGAGGATCTGAATGAAATTGCGCGGCAAATTGAGGCGCTCAAGCGAGAAATCGAACGCGAAAAAGCCAAGCAATCGGGTCGATCGGGATTCTAGGTTGTTCTCATTCAAGACTGGAGAGATCGTCGGAAACGAGACCTTGACGGTTTTTAAAACCTTCAAGGTCTAGAGTTTCTGATCAGCCGTAATTTTAGACCTTTGAAGTTTCTAAAATCTCAAAGTTCTTGTGATCGATGATCGATCGGTTTGCGCTTGAACGATTGAGACCGTTGACTGACCAACATTATTCTTAAACCATCATGCCGACACTAACCGCAACCTCTAGCGCGATCGCCGATCGCCTCGCCGCCCAACGTGCCTTTTTCGCCAGCGGCCAAACCAAAGACTACGCCTTTCGTCGCGCCCAACTGCAAGCCCTGAAAGACGCGATCATTGCCAATCAAACGCAGATTGTCGCAGCCGTGCGAGACGACTTAGGCCGCCCCGAATTTGAAGCCTATATCGAACTCGCGGCCATCTCCGATGTGAATTTTGCGCTGAAACACCTCAAGCGCTGGATGAAACCCCG
>RDYZ01000441.1 GCA_004293855.1 Oscillatoriales cyanobacterium
GGCTGGCTTGGCGATGAACCCACGATTTTTTGAGGTTTGGAGGCATTAAGGTAGCAAGGCTTTGAGCCTTAAATTAGCCTAAATGAGTGATTTGAACACCTGTGTATACACGGTAGATGCAGAGCGTAGGAACAAGTGAACGCCATGTATTCCGCAGGATTTTGCCCGCGAATATAAAGCAATCTTCACATTACAGGTCACCTGCGTGAAGAGTTGATGAAGTTGCGAAATAGCGCTGTACATCTCCTGTCCGGTTTTACTAGGTTGATAAACATCAGAGATGAAACGCCCGATCTCTTGTCGGCTCTGACGCGCGACTCTAGAGCCCATGTGTATTTAATTGTATCGACGAGCGTTGCACCTACCCGATGCCCACCTTCCTCGCGACTTCCTCCAATGCACGACCTCACTCACACCTTCTCGGCCAACCGCACTAAGATCGCTGCCGCTCTCGCATTCTGCTCGCTGTCTGCACTCGCGATCGCCCAGCCTGCCAATGCTGGGAACCTCGTCAAGAATGGCAGCTTTGAAACGGCCGACCTCGGCGGTAAAAGCTGGACAACCTTCGACTCGATCGAAGGCTGGACGGCCACTAACGGCAGCAAAATCGAGATTCAGCAAAACGCGGCCGGCAAAGCCCAGGACGGCAACCGCCTCGCCGAACTCGACAGCCACAGCTACAACGTTGGAGAAGACAAAGACCTCGGCTTCTTCCAGGAGATCCAGACCGAAATTGGTAAGTCTTACTTACTGAACTTCTTTTACTCCGCACGCCCCAACATCGCGACCGATCATAACGGTGGTACGCTACAAAATGCCTTCACCGTATCTTTCGGAGATGACTTCTCCCAACAGTTCGACGCTGGCAGTGGCGGCGCTCAAACTCAGTGGATCGACAGCGGCACGCTGCTGGTGAAGGCGGTTTCGGAGCTGACGCGCTTGCAGTTCACCTACCTCGGAAAGCGCGACACGTACGGTGCTTACATCGACAATGTCACGCTGGCCGCAGCGCCGGAAGTGGAATCGGTTCCCGAACCGGCCAGCGCACTAGGTCTGCTGGCTGTTAGTGCGCTGGGTCTGGCTCGCAAGCGCCGCTAGAGCTGCACACTCTACCGTTCGTTTGGCTCGATCTTAGCGCTCCTTCGCCCCGATGCTGTTCGGGGCGATTTTTTTGATATTCTCCCCACTTTTTCCTGGTTCTACAATGTAGCTCGATATAGCTGCCGGTATGACCAGGGTAGGATCTCGCACCAGCTCGATAGACATGTTCAGGGTCAAAACTCCCGAACTCATTAATCGTTCCTACGCTCTGCGTCTACCGTGTATACACAAGTGTTCAAATCACTCATTTAGGCTAATTTAAGGCTCAAAGCCTTGCTACCTTAATGCCTCCAAACCTCAAAAAATCGTGGGTTCATCGCCAAGCCAGCC
>RDYZ01000442.1 GCA_004293855.1 Oscillatoriales cyanobacterium
AGTCCGAGTCCAAGCCCTAGTCCCAGTCCGAGTCCAAGCCCTAGTCCGAGCCCTAGCCCTAGTCCCAGTCCGAGCCCTAGCCCTAGTCCCAGTCCGAGCCCTAGCCCGAGTCCAAGCCCTAGTCCGAGTCCGAGTCCGAGTCCTAACCCCAGTCCGAGTCCCAGTCCGAGTCCGAGTCCGAGTCCGAGTCCAAGCCCCAGTCCTAGTCCTAGCCCAGCAAGCTCTCAATCCATTCCTGAACCCGGTGTGATCTTGGGTTTATTGAGCTTGGTTCCTGTGTTCCACAAAACTCGATCGGATCGCGCTGAACTCTGCGGCACTCCATCGTCCTCAAAATGCCCCACAGTCTGGAAATCTTCAGGCTTTGAGGCTGGGGAGGATGTCAATTGGCGTTATTATTTCGTAATAATTGCAACAATCATTCACGAACTTTAAGACCCCATGGACTCCTGGCTTTCCTCCGCTCTTATTCCGACCTCGCTGATGGCGATCGGACTGGCATTTTTTATTCGTGCATCGACGAAAGAGCGAACGGAAGAACTCGAAATGGCCTGCGTTCGTAGTGCCACGGATGTGGATCGCCTTGCGAAGGATCATCTAACGGGGCGCACGTACCGCATTATGAAGAGTGAGGACGGGACGACCTTATTTGAAGGACAGGTTCGACCGAGTGTATTTCTGGCGATTTTTCTCAGTGTGCTGGCGGTGATCGGCTTTGCCTGTGTGGGTTTAATTGTGGGGACAGCAATCCCGAGTTTGGCGGACAACACGATCGCGATCGTGACGTTGTCGCCGCTTGCCGGTGCTTATTATTGGAAAAAGGCGAATAAAAGTGAGCGGGTTGTGATTGCCGTACAGGAAACGGGCGAGTCAACAAGTTCGATGATCGCGATCGGGCATCGTGATGAGCTGAATGTGTTGCGTCAAATGCTGCGATCGCAGGGCGCACTGCCATAACCCGAACTGGCGATCTCAGGACAAACGACTAAACTGGACGTAATCAAAACTGAACGCTCAAAATCATTCGCACACGACATCACCGGATACCCTGTGTAATGTTTTAGAGTGTTTCCAGCCTTGAAAACTGCCCGGAACTCGCGCGACTTGTCATGACCCAATCGCCTCCGCCTCGCACTTCCTCTACGGTTAACGATTTTGTGTCGCTGACCACCGTTCGCCTTCAGCCCAGCTACGCCATTCCGATCGTGTTTGTGCTTGCTGGGATTCCCCTGATTCTGGTGGCGCCGTGGTTGGCAGCGATGATCTCGCTGTTTGGCCTGTTTCTGATGATACAAGCCGGTTCCATCCGATTGGAGTTTACGGTGTCGGGTCTCGATGTTCTGCGGAATGGCGATCGTTTTCGTCAGTTTCCCTATCAGGACTGGCTCAACTGGAAAATCTTTTGGTCGCCGGTTCCCATCCTGTTTTATTTTCGTGAAGTGAATAGTATTCACTTTTTGCCGGTTTTGTTTAACGCCGACAAATTGCGGGAATGCCTCGAGACCCATGTACCGCTCGATCGCTTACCCAATTCCAACCCGAAACCGCCCACAAAACCGCCCAAATCGTGACCGTTCGATCGTCGATCCAGTGTGATGATTTAGGATGATGGCGATCATCATTCGCTCAAT
>RDYZ01000443.1 GCA_004293855.1 Oscillatoriales cyanobacterium
TCAGCATCGTCCAGCGCCACAAGCTCAACGATCGCCGCATGAAGCTGATTCGTATCAAACATCGGCGCAGTACAGCCTTCGAGGTACGTCACCGACGCGCCCTCTTCCGCCACGATCAGCGTCCGTTCAAACTGACCTGCATCACCGTTATTAATCCGAAAATAGGTCGATAGATCCATCGGGCATTTCACACCCTTCGGGATAAACACAAATGATCCATCGGTAAACACCGCCGAATTCAACGCCGCGAAATAGTTATCCGCCGTCGGCACGACCGTCCCGAGATACTTTTTCACCAGCTCGGGATAATCGTGCAGCGCTTCGGAAATCGAGCAGAAAATCACACCCGATTCCGCGAGCTTTTCGCGATACGTCGTCGCCACCGACACACTATCGAAAATCGCATCCACCGCGACATTACTCAACCGCTTTTGCTCCGACAGTGGAATCCCAAGCTTGTCAAAGGTTTCCAGCAGCGTCGGATCGACCTCATCCAAGCTCGCTTTTTTCGCCTGCTGTTTCGGTGCAGAGTAGTAAACGATATCTTGATAGTCGATCGGCGGGTAATTAACGTGCGGCCAGGTGGGCTCCTCCATTTGCAGCCAGACGCGATACGCCTTGAGTCGAAATTCAAGCATGAACTCCGGCTCATTTTTCTTCGCCGAAATCAGACGGATCACATCCTCATTCAAACCGCGCGGGATCGCATCGGTTTCGATATCGGTAACAAATCCGTATTTGTAAGGCTGATTGACGAGAGTCTTGACGGTAGCGCTCATGGTACAAACAGTGCGTGGGGCGATCGTGAACGGTGGCGGGCGACGGAACGGAGAACTAGGCGTTGGCGGTGGCGTGGATCTGCTCGATCGTGATTTCGCGGCTTTCACCCGCAAAGGCATTATCGGGCGTGAGGAATAGCATACAGTGGCACTCTTTGCGTTCACGCATCGGCACACAAGGACAGTTCCAAAACGCAGATTTGACCTCTGCTTCTTTATCCTCGTAATGGCGACACGGACAAAGCGGCGCACCCAGTTCGTCTTTATGCTTGGCCAATCCTTCGATCACCACAGCGGTGATACTCAGATCGGAGCAAAAATAGGTATCGGTGCGCTCGGCGTACTGTTCCGAGAACTGACGCATTGCCTCTAGGCTTTTCTCGCTGGCTTGCTCTGGGCCGGTGGGTGCTGGCATATCTTGCTAACTAACGTAAACGTTTAGGCGGCTCGATGAGCCGGTCGATCGAGTCTAGCTGTTTTTGGCCACGGACGTCTTGACCCGGTAGACTAAAGCAACGGTTTTGTTGTCAAACCCTTACTCGTTAAGTTACTTTAGCAACAGTTATGTTGTCAAAGTTTTTCTAAAGTCTTATCGGTTCACCCGATCGCGAGTTATACCAGGCCGGTTGTAGCCGCTCCCTA
>RDYZ01000444.1 GCA_004293855.1 Oscillatoriales cyanobacterium
TATTGGGAGCATCCCATTTTTGACCGAGTAGAAATACTCAGAAAATTATTAAAAATAAAAAAAGAGGTAAAAATAGAAGAAAAGTAGGAAAAGCAAAGTAGCCATGACTCCCGAAGACAAGCAAGCATTAGAGTTTCATCTCCAAGAAATCGCTCAAATTCTTTACAAAAATACGCCTGCTGACAAACTCAAAGATTTTGAAAGTACTGAATTAGAAGTCCGAGAGCAACTCTTAAGCGAGGTGTCCCCTAAAATCGGAGAATTTTTTTTGAGAAAGGAAAAAAGACAGTAAGCAGAAAAAAGAGAACAATAAAAACCTGTCTCGGAATAGTGAAAATCAGCAGTAAACAAGCTCAAAAATTAGGATTGAGAAAGTATAGTCGTCTAAGCCCAGTATTAGAGAAAAGTTGTCTGAGATTAAATGCCAATGAATCCTATCAAAAAGCCGAACAAGACCTGAAAATGCTGACAGGGATAGACATCGGACATAGCAATCAACATCGTCTAGTGCAAAAAGTGGAGATCCCGTTAGGGCAAGCCAAAGCAAAAATAGGGGAATTAAGCGTAGATGGAGGAAAAATCAAAGTAAGAGCAGAAAAAGGAGGACAAGGAGAATGGAGAGACTATAAAGCGGTCAGTGTGCATGGAGATGTTTGTACAGCGTTTTTCCAAGACCAAGAGGGGCTAGAGAATTGGAGTGAAAAACAACCTTTTAGTAGAGTGTTGACTTGTGTAGGAGATGGACATGATGGAGTCTGGAATCTCATTAATCTGATGGGAAATGAGTCAGTTAAAAGAGAAGTCTTGGATTGGTATCATCTCAAAGAAAACCTATATCGAGTGGGAGGCTCCTTAAAAAGATTAAAACGAGTGGAAAAATGGTTATGGCAAGGTCTAATTGAGGAAGCCATAGCAGAATTTACTGGATGTAATAATAAACGTGTGCAGAATTTCCAAGGTTATCTCCGCAAACATCAGTCGAGAATTCCTGAGTACGGACTCTATCAACTATTAGGAATTACTATTGGGTCAGGCTCAGTAGAATCGATGATTAAACAAATAGGAGCAAGGATCAAACTCGCGGGTGCTCAGTGGAAAAAAGAAAATATCCCGAAGATTTTACGGCTACGTTGTGCTTATTTAAATGATGACGCAGTTTTGAGTATTAATGCTTAGAGAAAAATTGGGATGCTCCCGACTCGATTTTTGAGGAAGTTTTTTTAGATTGTTATAAAGACTGCGTTCAACTGCTGCATCGTTATCTAATAAATCTCTTAATCTCTGAATATATTCAGGATTTAGTTGACTAATTACCTGTGAAAATATCTGTTGGTTTACTTCTTTTCTAAGATGATTAACTAGACGGTCTAAGGTGTTAAAACCAGGGAGTTCATAGCGTTCTTTGACAACCTCTT
>RDYZ01000168.1 GCA_004293855.1 Oscillatoriales cyanobacterium
CTTCAGGAAAGTCATCCACTGATTCAGGGACTGATTAAAGGATTGGGATGTCAGCATGTACAAGGGGCACTGGTGTAGGTGGGTCAATCGGACACGGGGGCGATCGCGATCATCGGTCAACCCAGACCGCAAGGGTCTAGTTCTCGTAACCGGTGAAGGCGGGAACGGGCGGGCGTGACAGTGGTCAGTGGTAACCTGTACCACATCCCCCAGGGTTGGTGGTTCAGACTAGGATTGAGGAGTTTTGGACTCTAAGGCTTCGGTGATTTTGCTGAGTACCGTGTCCGCTTCGATGGGTCGGGCGTAGTTGTCGATGTAGAGATTGGCGACTTCCTTGAGGAGGATATTTTCCGGGGCGATCGCGATGCCTTTGCCATCATCGGAGTCGGCAACGAGAATGCTTTTGAGTTGAAAGGCCAGCTCAGGATGATTTAAGACGATCGATCGCACTTCGACTTCATCCCGAAACGCCGCCAGAGCTTTCCGATCCAGGACTGCCTGTACCACGTCTTCCCAGGTCGGGTATTCCAATAACTTGGCCTTGGGAAACAGTTGCTTGGCAAAGGAAACGTAGGAGGTTCCGTCGAGTACGGCAATGCTATCGGTGAGGTTACGATCGAACACTTGATCCGGGGTCAGCCCTTTGGCTTCGTACTGCACCAAGGATCGCTGATTGACCAAAAGAGCTTGACGAAACTTGAGATAGGGCTGGGTGAAAATAACCTTGATGCCCCGTTCGGGAGTCCGGGACAGCTTGGCAATGCCGCAGTCCACCTCACCCGCTGCGATCGCGGCAATGACGGCATCGTGGTTATCGTAATCACGCACGTATTCCACCGTGACCCCTAGTTCCTGTGCCAAACCGGTCGCAAAGTCGGAATCGATGCCTTCGAGTTTGGTGCTGTTTTTGGCTTTGGAATAGAAAGGAAAGTTATCGTTTTTCGGCATCCCCACCCGCAAAACCCCCCGCTCGATAATCGTTTGAACATTGGGAATTTCGACGGTTTCAGTTGGTTCCGCCTCGAGGGTCAAGATGGGCTCGCCCCACTCGTTGTAATACAGCGTGTCACTATCCTGGGCGATCGCCGCTGCACCAAAACTCGTGATCGCGATTAAGACCATGCAAATCAAGGGGCAGAGCAGCATACACAGTTGAGTCCACCGGGATCGGACACGTTGCCAAGGGTGGATGTTCGTCGTGTGGGCGATCGAACGATCCGATTGATACGGCAGCGTCTGCATAACGTTTGAAAAATAGAGTTTATTGTCCGTGTGAAATTATTGCCTCACACGATTGGCCAACAAAAATTTAGGTTTACATCAATGTTCAGGTCGAATCCGTATTTGTCCGCACGGACTCACCCTCAGCGTCGTCATAGTGAATCGCAGTAGAACTAACTCAGATTTCCGTGATTGCCGAGCCCGAATTGTCCACCACGATCGCCGTAATCGCCATAGCGGCGTAGACATTCACCAGAGCGCGAAGCGGATTGATAAAGGGATCGATCGCCACGAAGATTAACAACGCCGCCCCGATCGGTAAGCCCAAGGCACTGGTGACCACCTCCAAGCACCCCAACGCGGCCACCCCTGCCGCTCCGATCGAAGAGAGCGACGCCAGTAAACACCCGATCGCGATCGTCAAAAATTGATTCAGACCAAACGGCTCTTGATAGATTTTGAGGATAAACATCGTCGCGAGGGCGAAATAAAGCGAGGTTCCATAACGAAATGTGATCAAATTCAGTGGCAAGAGCGAATTCACTGCTTCTGAGTTAAACCGTAGCCTTGGCATCATCTTTAAGGCATAGGGCAAGGACGCCAAACTGCTGGATGTACTGAGGGCCAGAATGGTCGTTTCCTTGAGACACACCAACATCCGCAGCCGCCGAGGGCGATGGGCACAAACCCAAATCACCGCAACACTCAAGCCGTACACCATGACAAGGCTCAGGTTTGCCACCAACACAAATTCCAGCATCAGGGGCATCACGTCGAGACTGGCCGTTGCAAACTGCTCTGCAAACAGACCGATCAACCCGATCGGTAAACAGGCCACGATCACATCTGCAATTAGACCAAACACTTGAAAAATGAGATCGAAAAATGACACCAGTCGATGACGATCGGACGAGACAGGTAACAAGCTGAGCGCCGCCCCTAGAATGATCGAAAAGGTCAAGACCTGTAAGGTTTGACCCGTAGCCAGAGACGCAAAAATGTTGTCACTGATTAAGCTATTGAGCAGTGTGCTGAGACCGGGGCGCAGATCTATACTCGGAGCCACAACGCTAAAGCGATAAATTTCCGCATCAATCCCGGTTTTATTCACCTCCGCCCCCAAAGCGGCGAGTACGGAAACATCCAAGTTTCCGCTCTGGGAAGCCCAGCCGATGAAAATTGCGATGCTATTACAGGCCAGAAAGCCCACTATCACGATCGCCACCAGCCGCCACACAATCTCCCGCGAATTATGCCCCACCACCAGGCGATACACCCCCGCCACGATTCCGGATAGCATGATCGGCAACGCGCACAGTTGCAGCAAAGCGAGATAGGTTCGCCCCAGCCACGACAGCAGCGGCACGAGGCTAGGGATCGTCACACCCACCACAATGCCCAGTGCAAGGCTCACCAGTAACATGGGGGGGGATTTGAGTAGATTGAGCCAGTGGATTTTGCGCAAATCGGGCATGGATTTTGGAGGGTAGGGATGGAGAGAGCTTTAGGGTGGGGGTCGAACGTCAAGCCCGGTCTTTGTCTTTGCTATGGGGTTGGGTTTGCGGGCGGGGCGGGGTCGGAAATGGCCGGTGGGGTCGAACCCGATCGCGTATTGCGGGCGATGAGTTTATAGCCGGAGAAGATGACTAAACCCAGGGTGATCGCCACGATCGCCAGTGAAGAGGTGGTTGGTTGTCGGTGGGAGCGGTGGCGATCGGGAGTCGTGGCGATCGGAAGCGGGGTAGAGGATTGAGACCCATGATCCTCTCGCACGCTCCCCGCCGCTAGCAAGGAATAATCCCCCACCGCTAACGCGAATTCTTGAGTCCAACGGGGATGATCTGGAATCCCGTCGGGAGTTGCGTCGGAAGTTGTATTGGGCGTCATCCCGGAAGCGGTTGGATGGTGAGCCTTTGTGGTGTCGGTATCGGGTGCGAGACCATACAACCGGACGCGGGTCAGCGCTTCAATGTCCAAGTTAATGATCTTGGCGCGTAAAAATTCTAGGGTTGCACCGCGATCGGGCGTCTCCCCCTCGGCGGATACCACCACATGCAACACATGATCGCGCAGCAGCACGCGACAGCGCATCCCGCGATACTTCAACTGTTGGTTTAAGAGCGCCGCGATCGCCGTTGTTTGACCCTGTTGGGCTAAAGCCAATAAATCCTCGCGTTCCATCACGTCTAATCCTCGAATTCGAGCGCAGTTGAGGCATGGTGACATACCGCCAACTGAACCCAGGTCTAAGCCCATTATTTGGTATCTGTTTGTCTCTTGTCTGCCCGGTCTTGGCTTTCAAAGACGGTAGGACTTGCCCATTCCGCGCGGGTCTATTCCGGATAAAAGCCAGCGATCGCGTATGAACAGGTATTACACGTGCAGCCTCAAGGTGTTGCATCTTCCGGCCTCCCCAATCCTTCAGGGCGATTTCTTGGGAGCCTTGGCCCTTGACTGATTCCCGACGAGACCCGAATTTAGTCCGGATTCACCCCGGATTGATCCCGGACTGGGTGTAGGCTGACGCCGACTTGCGCTGACTGGCACGAAACTCGTCTTCTTAAACAATCCTCGACCGGATCAATCGTCTCAACATCCTCAGTATCCATTCGCATTCGCGCTCCTCGGTGGTAGGAACTATGGCACATCCGACAGCTCTTCTCGCACTGGCAACCCTTGCAGCTCCCGCAGCCGCGACCGATACCCCGATCGCGCTGCCGCAGGAGATGTCGAGTGCTGCGACAACCATCAACACGCCCCAATACCAAGCCCCGACGGTGCATCACCGGACGGCGGCCACGATCGGCACGCCGGAATCGATCGCCGCACGACCCACGCTCGATCGGGGTTTGCCGCTGCGTTATGCCGATGTTTCGACGGCGATGCCCGTAGCGTCACAACCGTGGGTGTATGCCATTGTGGTCAATCTGGCCCTCACTCCGGCCATGATGGCGATCGTGTTTGCGGTGCTGCGACGACGGATTGTCGATCGGCTGACCGATGAAGTTCGCGCCCACCTTTACAAGCTCGATGACCTCGAAAGCCAGATCAAAGCTGCCAGCGAGCAGGCCGAAGCGATGCTCCAACAGCTCGAAGGCTACACCCAAACCGCTCACCGTGACCTGGATCAGCGTGTGCTAGACCTGACGCGGGATATCGAACAGCAACTCGATGATATGAAGCAGATCGAGCGTGTGCGTCATGAATGCTTGCATCAAATTCAGACATCAGCTTTGGAGGTCGCGGAGGTTAAAAATCGCGTGATCGATAGCCTGGGAAAGTTAACGCCCCAAGCCATTTTCGACGTTTTTGAGCCAGAATTGCGCGATCGCCTCCACGCCATTACCCAGCGCATCGAACAACTGATCGAACCGATCCACGAACACAATATTCCCATCCCGATCGATGCCTACAAGGTTCGCGCCGAAAAAGCCCTACGCGAGCGGCACTTTGAGGATGCGATCGCCTTTTATGACGAGATTTTGCGCCACCAGCCCAGCGACGCCCATCTGTGGACACAGCACGCCTACGCCCTAGCGCAACTTCAGCGCTTCACCGAAGCGATCGCCAGTTACGACCACGCCCTCGCCAGCGAACCGGGTAACCTCAAGGTGGCACTCCAGCGGGCGCGGCTACTGGTTCGCCTCCAGCAGTATGACGAAGCCCTGAAAACCTACGATCGCATCCTGGCGATCGATCCCACCCAAATCGAAGCCCTCTTCGGGCGGGGTAGCGTCCTCGGGCGGCTCCAGCGCTACGAAGACGCCCTAGAGGCATACGATCAAGCCCTGGAACGTCAGCCGGACAAGTACGAAGTCTGGTTTAACCGCGCCAATACCCTCGGACGCCTCGAACGTTATGACGATGCGCTACTTGCCTACGATCGGGCGATTCAACTCCGTCCCAATGAACGCGAAACCTGGCACAATCGCGGCGCACTCCTCAGCAAACTGCAACGCTATGACGAAGCCCTCGCCTGTTATCAAACCACAGTCGAGATCGACCCAGAACAATTTGAAGGGTGGTTTAACCTGGGCAATGTGTTGAGTAAAGTACACCGCCACGAGGAAGCCTTAACCGCCTACGACAAAGCCATTGGCCTCGATCCCAACCGTTACGAGCTGTGGTTCAACCGTGCCGCCGCCCTAGGACACCTTCAGCTCTACGACGCGGCGATCGCCTCCTACAATAAAGTCCTCCAGCTCAACCCGAACAACATCGACGCCACCTATCAGCAAGGCTTACTCCTCGAAAAGCTCGGACGTTACACCACCGCTCTCGAATGCATCGATCGGACGATCGAAGAACAACCCACGTTTTACGATGCATGGCTCGCCAGTGGTCGGCTCCTCGAACAACTCGGCCAACTCGAAGAGGCGGCGATCGCCTACCGACGGGCGATCGACATTGACCCGGAAAAATGCGACGCCTGGTACAGCCGAGGCCGCCTTCTGTCTGACCTCAATCAACACCAGGAAGCGATGGACAGCCTCGGGCGTGCCTTCCAGATCAAAAAGCAACAGGAGCAAGCCGAACCTCAATCCCAACCGCCGAACCTGCAACACGCCAGCTAAAGCCTGAATCTTAATACGGATTAATCTTCAATTCTCCTCACATACCACGC
>RDYZ01000169.1 GCA_004293855.1 Oscillatoriales cyanobacterium
CCGGTTCCCGGTTCACGACCCTCCCAATTCTTTCACGCCTGAAGACGTATAAACCCTTGAGCTGGAGACACTTCAAGGGATTTTTTATATCTTGAGTTGAGCGAATTGGGATGACTAGCTCATGGGCATCGCTCTAGCATGACCACCCCACGATCGCCCGTTTTCCACAAAAAAACCGACCCCTGACGAGATCGGCTTAACAAGATCGCTACGTGAAGCGTGACGCGAACGAATGACGATCGCTACCCGAATTAACCTGCAATGGGCTTCGCGTCCTTCGGAATCAGTTTAATTTTGGTTGCAAGACCCAGGAACTTCAGCACGCTGATCATCATCCACGTGGCATCAATTTCCCACCATTGGATGCCGTGACGTGCCGAATACTGGTAAGCGTGGTGGTTGTTGTGCCAGCCTTCACCGTAGGTTACGAGGGCAACCCACCAGCAGTTACGCGACTCATCGTTGGACTCAAAGGTTTTGTAACCGAACTTGTGCGTGGCGCTGTTGACGAACCAGGTGCAATGGAACACCGCAACGATACGCATGAAGATGCCCCAGACGACGAACGACCAGCCACCCCAAGCAAACAGCAATAAGCCGAGAGCGATCTGCATGAGAATGAAATACTTCTCGCAGATGTTGTAAAACGGGTCGTCGTAGATATCTTTCGTAACACGGGGAATGTCTTTATCCGCAGGCACTTCTTGGAAGAACCAGCCGATGTGGCTCCACCAGAAGCCTTTGTGGGAATCGTGCGGATCGAGGTGCGTATCCGAGTACTGATGGTGTTGGCGGTGCAGGCCAATCCAGCTGATCGGACCCGACTGGCAGCTCAACGTACCGCAGAATACGAAGAAGTATTCTAACCATTTCGGTACTTGAAAACTGCGATGGCTGACGAGACGATGCCAGCCGAGGGTGATACCGACTCCACCAGTAATCCAGTGAAGAAAGACAGCGATTCCTACCGCTGTCCAGCTAAAATTTTGGGGTAAAAAAGCAAAAGCAGCAAAAACGTGAAGTGCACTGACCCAAATGATGGCGTACCAGTTGCGCTTTACTTTTTCTGTGGAAGCAATCGTCATGCAGTGACCTTGAGTGACTGTGAACTTTTGTCTGAACTTGTTGGATTCTAACAAAATATGGGTTAATGGTGACAAATGGAGTCTTTATTCCAAAAAAAACTCGATGTTTTGTTGTTCAAGATTGAATGAGTAGCGCTTACGAGTTAGTTCGAGATGCTGAGCGATCGCTTCAGCCACGCTTTTCGCAAATCGATTCTCAGGTTAAAACAAAATTACGTTGTGTGCTAGCCGCATTTCAAAAAAATCGAGTTGGTGAACAGCATTTTGCCGGTGTTTCGGGGTACGGCCATGATGATTTAGGGCGCGAGACCTTAGACCAAGTGGTGGCGGAGGTCTTCCAGGCGGAGGCGGCGATCGTGCGTTTACAGCTTGTTTCCGGGACTCACGCGATCGCCTGTGCGCTTTACGGTGTCTTGCGTCCCGGCGATGAGCTGGTCTCCGTGGTCGGTGCTCCCTACGACACTCTAGAAGAGGTTATTGGCCTGCGGGGTCACGGCCAGGGCTCGCTCGCTGAGTGGGGGATTGCCTATCGTCAGGTGGAACTCACGGCGGACGGTAAACCGGACTGGGATGCGATCGGCGCGGCTATTCGACCCGAAACCAAGCTTGTCACGATTCAGCGATCGTGTGGCTATTCCTGGCGACCGAGCCTGTCGATCGCGGACATCGAGCGGATTGTCGTGCTTGTCAAGGCGCAAAACCCCTCCACGGTGTGTTTTGTGGACAACTGCTACGGTGAGTTTGTAGAGGCGTGCGAACCGACCGCCGTGGGAGCCGATTTAATCGCGGGTTCCCTGATCAAAAACCCTGGCGGGACGATCGCGCCAGCCGGTGGCTACATCGCCGGACGAGCAGACCTCGTGGAACAGGCAGCCTGTCGTCTCACAGCCCCAGGAATTGGCAGCTCTGGCGGAGCCACGTTTGATTTAAATCGCCTGTTATTTCAAGGATTATTTCTCGCCCCCCAAATGGTCGGCGAAGCGATCAAGGGGACTCATCTGGTGGCAACGGTGTTTGACCGCCTGGGCTATGCGGTCAAACCAGGACCCGAGGAGGATCGACGCGATGTCATCCAAGCCATCAAGCTCGGATCACCGGAAAAGCTCAAGGCGCTGTGTACTGCGATTCAACGCCATTCCCCGATCGGCTCCTACCTCGACCCCGTTCCGGGTGAGATGCCCGGTTACGAAAGCCAGCTTGTGATGGCCGGTGGTACGTTTATTGATGGCAGCACCTCGGAATTTTCCGCTGATGGGCCCTTGCGTGAGCCGTTTGTCGCCTTTTGCCAAGGGGGAGCCCACTGGACCCAAGTCTCGATCGCCCTAGAAGCAGCGGTGGAAGCGATTTTGGCCGTGGAGTAAGGTTATGTGGGGGATCGAGCGAAAGAATTAAAAGATGCTTAAGATAATGGCGAAAAAAATTTGAGTTAGTCTAAAGTCCTTACTTTCGACGGAAAGGATTAGACCGTCAAACCGTGACGATCTTTGGATGAGGAATCGCTGTCGGTGCACTTAATTTTTTTCCAAAAAAAATCAATACAGGTGAGTAGCTCATCTCTGTAATCTTTCACGAGACGTCACAGCAAAAATTGGCGAAACTTATCTCACTTTAAAAACAAAAATGTTGTTTTTTTGCCTGAATATCTCCCATTCTATTACATAGCTGAATTGGGTGATCTTTGCAAAATAGGCAAGTCATATTTTAATATTTTTTTTAGCTTTGCCGGTCGGTTCGACACTGAACGTTTTCGCCTCAAAGCTGTTGCGGATGCTTTCTCTTTTGTGGGGATTTGAAATCGGGTATCAGCCCATACCAGCTTCCGTCTTAAACCGGGTTGATCCCCGATTTATCCAATTATTTACACACCATGTCATCGTTTATTCGCCCGGATCTGCTTACTTTCCAAGCCTATGCTGCCAATCCCCATGACGAGACGCCCAGCCGCAAGCTGGATCAACTCGATACGAATGAATGCCCCTACGATCTGCCGCACGCGGTCAAGCAACAGATCACCCAAACCTATCTGGATCAGATCCAGACGAATCGTTATCCCGATAGTGGCCACGGGGATCTGAAGTCGGCGATCGCGGGTTATGTCAATGAAGCGGCGGGGCTTGACACGATCGGGGCGGCGAATATCTCGGTGGGGAACGGATCGGATGAGCTGATTCGATCGGTTCTCATCGCCACCTGTTTAGGGCGTCCAAGTTCGATTCTGGTTGCTTCGCCGACGTTTTCGATGTATGGCATTCTGGCTAAAACCTTGGGCGTGAACACGATCGAGATCCCCCGGTGTGAGCTGGATTGGTCGATCGACCCCGAGCGAGCCAATGCGGCGATCGAGCAGGCTCGCCAGGAAGGTCAGCCCGTACGGGCCGTGTTTGTTGTCCATCCCAATTCGCCGACCTCTAATGCGCTGAACGCCACTGAGATCGCCTGGTTAGAGACCATTGCCGACGATACCCTGGTCGTTGTTGATGAAGCGTACTACGAATTTAGCCGTCAGACCCTGGTGGGACAGTTGCGTTCCAATTGGGTGATCACACGCACCTTTTCTAAAGCGCTACGCCTAGCGGCCCATCGCGTGGGTTATGCCGTTGCTTTGCCGGAAATCATTGCCATTTTTGAGAAAATCCGCCTGCCCTATAATCTGCCAAGCACAGCCCAGGCCGCTGCGTTGACCGCACTCTCACACCGTCAAACCTTACTGCCTGTGATTGATGAAATCCTGGCGGAGCGCGATCGACTCGCGACGGCTTTGAGTTCCTTCACGGCTCTGCGTCAGTGGCCGAGCGATGCCAATTTCCTCTACGTCCGGAACGCTGATGAGACCTTGAATTTAGCTCAACTGGCGATGGATCTACGCTCCCAGGGCACGCTGATCCGCCATACGGGAGGTGGGCTGCGCATCTCGATCGGCACACCGGCGGAAAATGCCCGCACGCTTGCTAATTTTCAAACCTTGTTGAAGATCTAAAGACAACCGAGGAGGGGAGCCTCAGTCAGTTAGTCCTTGGGAGGAGTCGCCACGTCCTGATGATCCTGGGTTTCAGGGGCCGCAGGGCCATCAAAAGCATCGTGTGCCAGGAGAATTTCCACACCCAAGGACAGACCAAAGGCATCAAAGACACTGAACATATTACGCCAGATGGCTTGGGGGAGATGTCCTGGGGGGGACTGCTCGAGATCGTAGATCGTATTTTGCTTTTGAAGCCATGTGCCATCGAGCATCCAGCCGGTGATTTTGCCGAGGCTAGAGTAGTCGCTGTCGGCTTGCTCAAAGAGGCGACGCTGCACCGAAAAGCCCCAACGTCCTTGACTATAGCTCTGCCACAACTGATCGAGGTGGATCAGTTCACTCCGAGGCAAGAGCATGAGTTCATCGAGTTCAAGATAGCCACGCCCTTCCGCACCTGCAAGCTGTAGCATGATTTTCCAGGTGACGCGATCGGCTTCTTCGTAACGCTGTTCCTGAAGTAGGTCTTCAAGGTATTGGTATTCATTGGCGGTGCTACCGGGGCTCGGGGCGATCGAAGGAGATGGGGTTACCATGTCAGCCGATAAGGCTGGGGGTTTGGTTTCGCGGGTCTCGATCGGTGTGGATGGGCGATCGAGATCCTCGGCTAAGGTGGCATTGCGGCGCGGGTCGGCCAAACCAGGCGCTTGATCGATGGTGTCGTCCATCGCGTCTAGGGTTGCCTCGATCGCTTCCCGCTCTAGCCTACGATGTTGTGCTAGGCGGCGACGTTTAACCTTGAGACCGCCAAAGACCACCAGTACACAAACGATCGTAATTCCAAGCCACAACATATACGGTTATCTCCGACCCCTAGACACCAAAGGGTCAGGGTAAATAGCACTACGTTACTAATACGCAGCGATTGACTGAAATACAGAATTGAAATACAGAAAGAGGCAGAGAAAAATTCCCTACCCCTGTTCTTGCTATTTAGGTTAAACGAATTTGCGATCGCTCACGAACCCACGGATGGATGTTCGCCAGGACACAAATGGCCGTCGTAACTAAGCGGCAACCGCTGTCTTAGCAGCCAGTTCACCACTTGCATACTTCGCAGCAAATTCATCCAGACCGATTTGCTTGATCTTGGTGGCATTGCCCGCCGTGCCAAACGAGTCATAACGCGCAGCGCAGACTTGTTTCATGTAGGTGATCGACGGTTTCAGGAAGTGGCGCGGATCGAAGTTCTTCGGATCTTTGAACGCCGCTTCACGGATTGCTGCCGTGATCGCCAGACGGTTATCGGTGTCGATGTTAACCTTACGGACACCGCTCTTGATGCCTTTGAGGATTTCTTCGACCGGTACGCCGTAGGTTTCGGGGATCGCGCCACCGTTGGCGTTGATCAGGTCGAGCCACTCTTGGGGCACGGAGGAGGAACCGTGCATGACGAGGTGGGTGTTAGGCAGGCGGCGGTGAATTTCTTCAATGCGGCTGATTGCCAGGATTTCGCCCGTCGGTTTGCGGGTGAATTTGTACGCACCGTGGCTGGTACCGATCGCCACAGCGAGGGCATCAACTTGGGTTTGCTCAACGAAAGCAACCGCTTCATCGGGATCGGTCAGCAGTTGATCTTTGCTGAGGGTTCCTTCAAAACCGTGGCCGTCTTCTGCTTCACCGGCACCGGTTTCGAGTGAACCGAGGCAACCGAGTTCGCCTTCGACGCTGGCGCCGATCGAGTGAGCCACGTCAACGACTTGCTTGGTAACGGCAACGTTG
>RDYZ01000170.1 GCA_004293855.1 Oscillatoriales cyanobacterium
GTCTCAGCCTGTCGTTGCATCGTCTCCCCCCATTCACCCACCCGAGCGATCGCCCAACAAGGATGCACCACGCCGAACGTCAACCCCCGCCTCACCGTCCAGTTCTACCCCGAATCCAGCATTGCTCCCCGAGTCGGGTGGAACGTGGCGCAATGCTGGCCGGGCCGATCGCTGGACACGCCTGAAGGCTCTGCGAGCAGGAGCTTTACGTCGTCGAGAACTGATCGCAACCCTCAGCCTCTGCGTCCTCATTTCGATTGTGGTTCATGGACTGATGCAGGGGTGTAACGAGGTGTTATTGGCGATCGGGTTGCGTCCGATTCAAGCGTTCTACCTCGATCAGAATCAGACGTTAGCGATCGGTCTGGGTGGGCTGGCGCTGCTTTCACCCGTCCTACTCGATCGTTTGCTGGCCCAACGCTACCAGGCCAGACCGCTCACCCATCATCGCCTTACGCAGGTTTCGCCGGAAGCGGGTCACCTGCTGACACGATTTGCTCAGCACAAAAAACGCACCAAGCCGACGCTGTATAGCCTCAAAAGTCCGGCGGTCTTTGTTTGGGCCTATGGTTATGGTCCGAAGTCACTGCGGCTGGTGATTTCGAGCGGTGCGATCGAGACCCTAACCCCCGAGGAACTGGCGATCGAAGTCGCTGCCGGATTGGCGACGGCGGTGCAGTGGGATGTCCTATTTGCCACGGTGAGTGTAGCGCTGTTGCAACTGCCGTATCTGGTGTATGACGGGTTCACCCAGATTGGCGATCACCTTCAGCACTGGACGCAGCACGATCGACCGGCGCAATTGGGCTTTGATCTGGTGAGTGTACGCATCCTGGCGGCTGAAATTGGCCTCTGGCTCATTGCCACGATCGCGACCCTGGCCTATGGCGTCTATCGACTGCTACGCCTGCCCCTGTTGGCTTGGTCGCGGCTGCGTCAAACCTACGCGGATCGCTTTGCGGCCAATCTCACCGGGAATCCCAACGCCCGTGCCCGGAGTCTTGTGAAACAAACCCTCACCCAACGGCGTGAATTTGACCGATCGCAAGGATTCTCGACCCTGAGTGAACGGTTTGAATTGCTTGGCGCGATTAATCCGCGTCACGGTTTATGGTGTGGTGCGGATCTGGAGCGTCTACCGATCGAACGGTTTGCCTGGGATGCGACGACCTCCTATAGTACCTGGCTGGCGATCGGAGACGCCCACCCTCCCCTTGGTCAACGCTTGGAACGCCTCACACGCCTTGCTCAACAGTTCAACCTCCGCCGTCCCCGCACCCCCACACGGCGGCTACCGATTACACCCGCCAGCTTGCTCGAAAGCTCGGACTTAATGCAGAACATGACCCCGTTAATTGGCCTGGTGGCCGCCGTGGGGCTGGTGGCGATCGCAGCCAGTTTGGGAACGATCGGGCAAATCTTGCAGTGGCGATCACTTTCTTGGCTCCAGGCAGATTGGCCGTGGCTCACGGTCGGCCTTGCCCTAGAAGGCTTTGCGATCGGGACTGTTTTACGCATTAATGCCTTTTTTCCAGACTTCAAACCCTACGCCCTAAGTGCCGATCCCGATCTAGACCGTTGGACCCTCGACCCCGACAGCCTCCCGATCGACAGTCGAACCCTACGACTCAACGGTACTCTCGTCGGGCGTCGCAACGTCGGGAACTGGTTCGGCCAAGACCTCTGGCTCGATGATGGCTCAACACTGTGGCCCCTGCACTACCTCGATCGCACCGGTTGGCTGGGCTGGCTGCTCCCCACCCATGAGCGTGCCCTGCGGTTGATTGGCCAACCCGTAACGGTTGTGGGTTGGTTTCGGCGCGGTGTCACCCCCTGGATCGACGTGGACCGCATCGACCCGATCGCCACACCCGTTACCGATCGTCCATCCATCTCCAAGATGCACAACCGGAAAAACGGCAAAAATAGTCAACCCCAGGACGCGATCGCTCCCGCCCAAAACGGCCATCCCCTTTGGTCTACCGCCCTTGCCAGTCTGTGCGCCGTTTGGGGAGCTGTGATTCTTGCGAAAGGAGGACTGTGAAGCTGGGGGCGATCGAATACAAATTTTCTTTAACTTTTGTTACTTTTGGAACCCTTGTGATAGGGTGGACGCAATCCAATCACCTGTGCTATTTCGTTTTTGACTCACACTGGCTCGTATTTTGGTTTCCCTATTCGACTAACGTTGGTCAAAGTACTTGCAAAAAAGACGCGAACAGTCGTAGGATCCATCACTGCCTGTTGCAAATGCTACAAAATATTGTTAGGTCAACCCTGAGATCAATAGTTGCTTGATTCAGTGTTAATCTACTGTGTCAGTCCGCGTTGATTCAGTGGTTTCATCCCTGGTCAGTGGTTCAGGCGTTTTTCACCTTGGTTAGGCTTAAAATCCTGCCCAACCCAGCCTGTCTTAACAACATTGGAAGATGTTGGCAACTTAATTTCTGACTTTCCAGCGTCTTTGTCGGTGTCGATACGAGTTGTGAACAATTTAGAGCATGTCTGGCACAACCGTTTTCGTTTCAGAGCGATGCCGATAAGCAAGCGGTTCGATCAAGTTTGTTTCGAGCGAGATGCGCCCGACAAAGCCCAGGGTGAGGTCCACCTAGGGCGATTGTCTGTGTCACATCGTGTGATTCGATTCATCCGAGCAATCGTTCGTCTTTTCCAAACAGGTTTGGAAGATGCGATCGGCTCCAAAGTGTTGTCATTTTAGATACTCATATCCGGAGATTCTCCTCATGTCTATTCGCCTTTACGTCGGTAATTTACCCAAAGATGTCGAACGCGACGAACTGCAAGAACTGCTAAAAGATGCGGGTGATGATCTATCGATCAAAATTGTGACCGATCGTAAAACTGGTAAGTGTCGTGGCTTTGCCTTCGTGACGGTTGAAACCGATGAAGAAGCCGATCAACTCATCGCCAGCTATGACGGTCAAGCGTTTAAAGACGCCAATCTGAAAGTTGAGAAGGCTCAACCGCGCAAAAAAGAAGATGCGGCTCCGGCTCCGGCAGCCCGTAGCGGTGGTGGTCGTGGCGACGGTGCGCGTCGTGGTGGCAAATCCACCGCCGGTCGTGCGCCGAGCACCTCAACCACCTCTTCGCCTGCGGCGTCCAGCCAGCCTGATCCGCGTTGGGCTGATGAGCTCGCGAAACTGAAGCAGCAACTTGAGGCACAAGCGAGCAATTCCTAGGTGATTGGCTACGCTCTGGAGGCTGAGGCTGGATCTTGACGATCGCGATAACGATCGGTGATTACTGCCGGTGATTAATGATGCGTGGTCAAACATGGATTCCAGATCACCACCGATCACGATCGGTCGAAAAGACTATCAAGATCGTCTGAATCCTCCGAATTTGGGTTTAGGACTCCACTCATCACAGGCATGACAAAAAGCGGGTTAGCTTAACCCGCTTTTTTTATTGGATTCTCATGTTTTTTACTAGACCTCTTGCGTTGGGGTCGATTCTGTGGTGGTTTTGGCGATCGATCCCTGTGGATGGATCACCTTTTGTTGAGTTCAATCAAATCCCGACCAAAAAAGTCGGGTATAGTTTGTGACCGTTTGACCCCGTGGTACGATGCTGCGCAATGAGTGATACGGCAGCGTTTTAAAACGCTTTTTTGAGACATGACCCAAGCTATCGAGCGCTTGACCAATCTAAGTACCGCCCCGGCTTTCAACCGCCTGCAATGCAAAGAATGCGGCGCTGAATATGAGCCGGTCGCCAAGCACGTCTGTGAAGAATGCTTTGGTCCGCTGGAAGTGAAGTATGACTACGATGTCATCCGTAATACGGTCACTCGCGAGACGATCGAAGCGGGTCCGAATTCTATCTGGCGCTACCGTCAATTTTTGCCGGTGTCGTCCAACGATCCGATCGATGTCGGTACGGGCATGACGCCCCTAGTCGAAGCCAAGCGCCTCGCTCGCCGCCTCGGTCTGAAAAAACTTTTCATTAAGAACGACGCGGTCAACATGCCGACGTTGAGCTTCAAAGATCGCGTGGTTTCCGTCGCTCTGACCCGCGCTCGTGAGCTGGGTTTCTCCACGGTTTCCTGTGCTAGCACCGGCAACCTGGCCAACTCCACCGCCGCGATCGCCGCCCATGCTGGTCTCGATTGCTGTGTCTTTATCCCGGCTGACCTCGAAGCGGGTAAAGTCCTCGGCACGCTGATCTACAACCCGACCCTGATGGCCGTCAAAGGCAACTACGATCAGGTGAATCGCCTGTGTTCGGAAGTCGCCAACACCCACGGTTGGGGCTTTGTGAACATCAACCTGCGTCCGTACTACTCGGAAGGCTCGAAAACCCTCGGTTATGAAGTCGCCGAGCAACTTGGTTGGCAACTGCCCGATCACATCGTCGCGCCGCTGGCTTCGGGTTCGCTGTTCACCAAAATCTACAAAGGCTTTAACGAGTTTGTTGATTGCGGTTTGGTGGAAGCGAAAGACGTGCGCTTCAGTGGTGCACAAGCTGAAGGTTGCTCGCCGATTTCCCAAGCCTTTAAAGAAGATCGTGATTTCATCAAGCCGGTGAAACCCAGCACGATCGCCAAGTCGATCGCGATCGGTAACCCTGCGGATGGTGTCTACGCGCTGGAAATTGCCAAGAAGACCAACGGCCACATCGAAGACGTGACCGATGCGGAGATCGTTGAAGGCATGAAACTCCTGGCGGAAACCGAAGGCATCTTCACCGAAACCGCTGGTGGTACGACGATCGCCGTCCTCAAAAAATTGGCTGAAGCGGGCAAAATCAACCCCGATGAAACCACCGTTGCCTACATCACCGGTAACGGTCTCAAAACCCAAGAAGCGGTTTCGTCCTACGTGGGTGAACCGCTGACGATCGAGCCGAAACTTGAAGCCTTCGAGGCTGCGTTCGAGCGTGCGAACACCTTGAACCGCCTGGATTGGGAACAAACGACGGTCTAGTTTGCGCTGCCAGGATTGAGCCTGGGTGATGCGATCGCTTCAGGCTTCAATCCGGCTCCCATCACACGAGTCTCACGGTTTAGGCTCGCGGTTTAAGCGGGCGGTTCGACTCGCAGTTAAGTTTCACAGTTGAGACTTACAGTTAGGTGCTGAGAGCTTGATCGGTGCGATCGGGCTAACAGTCAACCCACAGACCGATTTTGACCAGTGCCTCAGGTTCGCCTAAGTCACAAATTTCATATCTCCATTCTTTAGCTCGTTTTTTTAGTAAGTTCCCATGTCCGTTAAAGTTCTTATCCCGACCCCGCTCCAAAAATTCACCAACGAGCAAGCCACGATCGAGTGTGACGCTAGCTCGATCGCGCAGCTCATCGAGGCGCTGGATTCAAGCTGCCCTGGTATTAAGGATCGTCTCTGTGACGATTCGGGCAAGCCGCGTCGCTTTCTAAATTTTTACGTGAACAGTGAAGATATTCGCTTCCTGGACAACACGGAAACAGTCTTGAGTGATGGTGATGAAGTCAGCATCGTCCCCGCTGTTGCTGGGGGCTGATGCCTAGCCTCGCGCTGACTTAATCGACACATCGTCATCGCTCAGGTATCACTCATTTTGACGCGCGGAAGTTGTTTGACTTCCGCGTTTTTTGTTGTTGGTCAATGTCCTACGGCTAACAGCCGATCGCGTTTAACAGTTCGATGACCTGATCGTTACTAACCAAAGAATTCGCGCACAAAATCCCTGATGCTGCCACTGCTGGGACTCCGATTCCTGGCATCGTGCTATCTCCGACACGGTAGAGACCGGGGATGGGTGTGCGATAACTGGGGAAGTGATCGCGTTCGGCGGGGATGGCGGGGCCGTAGGTTCCGTGGTGGCGTCGTAGAAAGCGGGCATGGGTGAGCGGTGTGCCCACCAGATCGAGGACGAGCCGATCGCGGAGGTCGGGGATGATGCGTTCGAGGGCGCGGTAGAGCGATTGGGCGCGATCGTGTTTGAGCTGATCGTAAGCAGCGCTCGATCGATCCAGGTTTTCCCAGGGGGCAAACGGTTCGAGGGTATAGGCATGGATCGCGTGGTGACCCTCGGGGGCGAGGCTGCGATCCCACACCGTCGGAATCGACACCATGCAGGTGTTGCCCGGTTCGGTAATGTCGCGATCGGGGTCGTGGATCACGACGTGGTGGCCGGTGAGACCGTCGAGGCTGTCGGCACGGATACCAAGGTGGAGATGCATGAAGCTATCGATCGCAGGCGTGGCGATCGCCCGTTGCCGATCGCGTTCGGGGAGATCTTCTGCGTTTAATAACCGGGTATAGGTATCCCAAATCGTCGCGTTAGAAATCACGATCGGCGCGTGTAACGTCTCGCCAGATTTTAGCCGTACGCCGACCGCACGACCCTGCTCGATCGTGATTTGCGCTACCGGCGATCGCAACCGCAACACGCCGTCCCACTTTTCCAAACCTCGCACCAAAGCCGCAACGATCGCCCCGCTACCGCCGATCGGATAATCGATCACCGATCGATCGCGTTCACCCAACATAAACGCCACCTCCGGCGCGATCGTCCCGTGCGCCTTCAGTCCGGACAGCAAAAAGCATTCAATGTCGAGCAAACGCCGCACCCAGGGATCGCGAATATAACGATCGGCGATTCGTCCGACGGATTTATCGACGTCGGCGATCGAGGGCAACAGCTTCAGCATCCCGATCGCGTAACGTGAGAACAGCAGCGGAATCGCCTGCCAGTCCGAGCGCAAGGCAATCGACGGCACATCCCGCAATCCGGCATACATCCGCAGCATCGCCTGCTCAAATTCCGCAAACTCCGCCGCACCGCTGGGCGTGACCTTGGCCAGTTCGGCGCGATAGCGTTCGGCATTGCCGTAGATCGGGACGCTGCGATCGGGAAAATGATAGTGACCGAGGGGATCGTAGGCGATCGCCTCGACGGTTTCGCCGATCGCATCAAGGACTTGGCGCAACGGGTTTAGGCTGGTGCGATCACTCAGGCCGCAATAAAACGACGGCCCCGAATCAAAGCGAAAGCCATCACGGACAAATTCATGCGCCGCACCACCGGCCACACTATGGCTTTCGCACACCACCACCCGTTTGCCATAC
>RDYZ01000171.1 GCA_004293855.1 Oscillatoriales cyanobacterium
GTTTCGATCGCCTGGGGAATTTGACGCAACCCTTCGATCAAGGCCATCGCGCGATCGGCGTCGATCAGGCCACGTCGTACCCCAAGATCGATCGCCAGCGCATAAAACGCCATCACCTGCGCGACAAAGGTTTTCGTTGCCGCCACCCCAATTTCAATGCCTGCGTGGGTGTTGATAATATTCGGCACAAGCTGACCGAGGGACGATTCGGGGCGGTTGGTGATCCCCAGCAACCGAGCCCGATCGGCTCCAGTATCGTGCTGGCGGCGTTGCTGTTCCATGTCCAGCGCGGCGAGGGTGTCCGCCGTTTCGCCCGATTGGGTCACGCCGATCGTCAACGTATTCGGGCGCTTGGGAGCAGGAGAATAGCGAAACTCCGAGGCATACTGCACCAGCGTCGGCAGATCGGCCAACTGTTCCAGCAGATATTTACCCACCAGGCTCGCGTGCCAGCTTGTACCACAGGCCAAGATCTGGACGTTTTCCAGGCCGTCTAACAGGGCATCTTTCAGCCCCAAGGTTACCGGCGAAACCCGCGTTTCGGGTGTCCAGTGACTATCAAAATAGGCGGCGAGACAATCACGCACGACGCCCGGTTGCTCGTGGATTTCCTTGAGCATGAAGTGACGAAATCCGTGTTTTTCGACGGAAATCGGGTTCCAATCCAAAAGGCGGGGCGTTTTGGTGAGGCGTTTGCCTGCAAAGCTATAAATTTCAGCGCCCAGGGAGGTTAGGCGGCCAATTTCGCCATTTTCTAGGTTCAGTACCGCACGGGTGTGAGGCACGATCGCCGGGGTATCCGACGCGCAAAACAGCTCGCCCTGACCGAAGCCAATCACCAGCGGCGCTTGCTGACGCACCACAATCATTTCGTCGGGAAAATCGGCGGAGATCGCCACGATCGCAAAAGCCCCTTCGAGCCGTTCCACCACCTGACGCACGGCGGTAAAGAACAGCGAGGGATCGGCGTTGAAGCTGGCTTCCGCCTCACCGGAGGCTTGGGAGTCTTTCAGATCGTTGAGGCGATCGGAGATTAAATGCGGAATGGTTTCGGTATCGGTATCGGAAAGGAACTCGTAACCCTTAGCGGCGAGTTCCTTTCGCAGTTCGCGATAATTTTCGATGATGCCGTTTTGGACGACGGCCACCCGTCCCGTCCGATCGCGATGGGGATGGGCGTTGCGCTCTTCGGGTTTACCGTGGGTTGCCCAGCGCGTGTGACCAATCCCGATCATCGCCGGGTCTTCATCGCCGTGGAGCTTTTGCCGGAGGTTTTCGAGTTTGCCCTTAGCGCGAACGCACCGGAGTTGAGCATTGCTAACGGTGGCAATTCCCGCCGAATCATAGCCGCGATACTCCAGTTTTTGCAGTCCGGCCAGCAAAATATCACTAGCGGCTTGCATTCCGATATAGCCGACGATTCCGCACATCGTTGCAGTCCTCTTTAGCCTTTATTCACACGATCGGGGATCGATTTTGACGATTCATCAACGTCGTAGACGCTACGAATTGCATCGATTCTATTCGATGAAATGATGAACCCTCTAACCTGAATTGATCCCGATCATCGCGCGTCAACGTAACAAAGTGTCCCACGCATCGGTCGATTCAGAATGATCGATCTGGGAGATTCGGATCGATGGGGTCGATCGATCCCTCTCAGTCCAAAAGTCTGACGACTCATCCATCCGCCCCGTTTACCCCTGGCCGAGTTCCCGCGATCGCGCCGTTGCGGCCTGCACGGCGGCAATTAACGCCGATCGTAACCCCGCTGCTTCCAAGGCGGCGATCCCGGCGATCGTTGTGCCGCCCGGACTGGTGACGCGATCCTTCAGCTCGGCGGGATGAATGCCCGTTTCCGCCAAAAGCTGACCCGTGCCTAACACCGTTTGCACCGCGAGTTTAGCCGCGATCGGTCGCGCCAACCCGACGGCAACACCGCCATCGGTCAACGCTTCAACGATCAACGCCACATAACCCGGCCCCGATCCCGACAGTCCCGTAACCGCATCAAGCTGCGCCTCCGACACCTCGACCACTTCACCGACCGCACCGAGGAGACGCCGCGCCACCTCACGATCGCTGTCCGTTACCTGCGATCCCCAGGCGAGGGCTGAGATCCCCGCCCCCACCGTCGCCGGGGTATTTGGCATCACCCGGATCACAGCCCGATCGGGAAATGCGGCTTCGAGCGTCGCTAGGGGAGTTCCGGCCAAAATCGAGACGATCGCCTGTCCATTCTCCGGGATGGCTACCCCCTCTAACTCCGCACGAACCAGCGGCAAAATCTGCGGCTTAATGGCCAATAAAACCACCGTTGCCATGCTCGCGATCATCGCGTTATTCGTCGTCACCGCCACGCCGTAGCGATCGCGCCAGAGCGCCTGACGATCGGCATTCGGCTCGGACACCAGCACCTCTGCCGGTTTATAGATCCCCAATTCCAGCAAGCGTGAGGCGATCGCCTCCGCCATCATGCCGCCGCCAATAATCCCTAATTTCACAGTCGCATTCACCCCTATCGAGGCACTCACTCAACCCTAGAATTCTAGAGGCTGTCGTTTCAGTTTGAGTCGATCCAGACATCCAGTGCCAGCCCCAAACACGAAAAAAAATCCATCAAGGCGCCACAAAAATGGAGCGATCGCCGGGTGGAATCGCTCCGTTTTTAGTTGAGGCATGAGTAAGTTGGGAGAGGATCGGTTTGACCCATCGCCACAGCTCCTGATTGGCTGAGACGCTGATTGGCTGACCCACCCATTGGGCAGGATAGGCGATGCCCCTTACGGATGCGTTTGGTTTAGGATTGAGCCGTGCGGAAATCCGTGGTCCAGCTTGACGGCGGGGTACCATTCGAGGCTTGGGACGATCGTGTTGCCATACCGGGAGCCGCTTCATGCACCACCCCCGCTTGGGTGCTGACCTGTACACAATTCGGCGTAAACAGGAAAATACTTTCACCAATGCGCTCTTGGTGACCATCGAGGGCATAGGTTCCACCCGCGATGAAATCTACCGCGCGTTGTGCCTGATCCGGGTCCATAATCGTCAAGTTCAGCACGACCGATTTGCGCTCACGTAGCGCTTGGATCGCCTGGGGCATCTCCTCAAATGTGCGCGGTTCCATCACCACCACTTCCGAGGCACTGCCAACACCCGGTAGTCCAATTACATTGCTCGATTGCGTCATGGGGGAAACGGAATTCATAGGATTGGGGGAGGAAAGATTGGAACTTAAATCGGGGGCGTTAAATGCACTTAAAGTGGATGCCGTGCTAGGGCTGCCCATCTGAGGAGCGGGAGCAATGCCCGACGCCGCTTGCGGGTAAAGGTTAGTGTAGGTGTTGCCGTCCATTTCGTCGTATTCGTAGTCGTAATCGACCGGCTCATTTAATCCGACGAAGTCACGCAGTTTAGAGAAAATATTGCTCATGTCTATAATTGCTGGAGTATCGCCCCGATCGTAAGCGTCGCTCTACTGAGCAAGATGCATAGTTTTAAACTGTTAATAACTTAAAGAACTAGCAGTGTAAACGGCACGTCTGTCAGACGAGTAGGCATTGAATTTCAGCGAAATTCAAGCATTTGCACCTTGGAGCGAGGCTCGATTTGGGTAAATCTTTGCGCTCAATCCGCCCGCACCTGACCAATACTTAAGTGGGTTCAATATAGCATCTTCATGATTTGACGTTGCTGAAATGGATCGCAGTCGAACAGTACCCAGAAATGATGGGATTGGGGAAATGGGCCGTAGGATTTGACGATGGGTGGTTTCGCTTCACGGTTGCGGTTTAACTTCGCGGTTCTGGGAATAAGAATGAGAGAATAGAATGTATCACGCGCTACATTCTATTCTGACGATTGCGTCGGGCGGTTCTATGAGCGATCTGCACAACGATTCTGTCTCGTATCCCAAGCGTCTACCGGTCAAACTGGATGCCACGCTGCAAAAAACCTTAGACACTTTACCCGATCATGAGCATCGCAAATGGATCGAACGATCGTTGCAAGCGATTTGCATGATGGCCGATCGTGATGTCGATCGGCTGGACTGGAAAATCCTGAGCAAAGCGATCCAGGACATTACCCGCGCGATGGACACCTTTCGCCCCTATCGCTACGTGCGCAAAGTGGCGGTCTTTGGCTCGGCTCGCACACCAGCGACGGCTCCGGAATATCAGCTCGCGCGGGACTTTGCCGCGCAGGTTGCGGATGATGGGTTTATGGTGATTACGGGGGCGGGTAATGGCATCATGGCAGCGGCGAACCAGGGGGCGGGGGCGACGCGATCGTTTGGCCTAAATATTGATCTCCCCTTCGAGCAAACGGCGAATCCCTATATTGCCAATGATGCGAAGGAAATTGCGTTTAAGTATTTCTTTACGCGCAAGCTGTTTTTTCTGCGTGAAAGTGATGCGATCGCCCTGTTTCCCGGCGGCTTCGGCACGATGGATGAGGCGTTCGAGACGATTACACTGTTGCAAACTGGCAAGCTAGGGCCAGCGCCCCTAGTGTTGGTGCAGCCGCCGGGAAATCGTTACTGGAATCAGTGGGAAGAGTATGTGCGCGACCAGATTTTGGCGCAAGGGTTGATTGCTCAGGATGATCTGAGTCTGTATACGATCGTGGAAGATGCCGCCACAGCAGCGGCGATCGTGCGCGATTTTTACCGGTTTTACCATTCGTCGCGCTTTGTCGAGGATCGGTTGGTGTTGCGTCTCAAGGGTGAATTAAACCCGGAGGCGATCGCGACGCTCAATGCTGAATTTCACGACATTCTCGTTTCCGGGGCGATCGAAAAAACAGCGGCCTTACCGGACGAAGCAGGCGACGAGACGGAACGCCTACCCCGCCTGATCTTGCACTTTAACCGCAGCAATTACGGTCGCCTTCACCAGCTCATCCGGCGCATCAATCAGCTCGGTCACTGCGACTCCCTCAGTAGTTGCGCTGTGCGTCAAGGCCAAGACAAGGTCTGATCCCTAGGATTGGCACGGCAACCGATCCCCTGAGACTTCCGCAACCTCAGACGTTAAGAATGTCATCATTTATTGACGCATAGATTCAAAGTGGTAACGATGTATACAAGAGTTCCGCTCGGAGTTGACCATCACGGTTACGAGCGATCGCTCCACTCCATCGCCTCACGAGGTCAAAACTATGGCTACCATCGTTGCTGAATCATCGATCGCTGAACCACAGGTTAATCCTGCCGCTTTCAGTGGTCATTGCTCTCTGATGCCATCGCGATCGGATCTCGCCGCAGACCTCTGGGTGCGGTTACAGGTATTGCCCCATCCGTTCAGTGGGAATTGCGCCCTATTGATGGGGCAAATTGCACCCGAGGCATGGTCGGTATGGATTCCCAATTATGGCGAAGCGACGGTGTGTGTTGATGCCCTCGGTGACGTGTGTTCGCCGGGTCAAATCTGCGGTTAGCTCGCCCCCATCCACAACGCATTCAGATCTGTAGGGTGGGCATCGCTCACCAGGCCAGACGCTGATTTGCGAGTGGCTTGGTAGGCAATGCCTAAGCTTTGGAGCGACGGATTTTAGAACAGACGACCTTCGCTAATGCCGTATTCGAGGTAGTGCGAAACCGGCGTAAATTCGCCATTCAACACCGCAACCTGAACATCAGAGTTGAGCGCTAGATATCCCTGCGAATTGAAGCTTGAGTTGGGTTCGCGTCCTTCAAATTGGCCGTGCAGGACAAAATGCGCGATCGCGCCGCCGTTAAAGCCCACAACATCCGGGTTGGCGTTGAGGTAAAACGTCTCGTCAAAACTCGATTCCAGCACATCGCTCAATTGACG
>RDYZ01000445.1 GCA_004293855.1 Oscillatoriales cyanobacterium
TTTCGGAATTATTCGAGCAGAATTTACGCCAACAAACCTTCCCCATCCTGACCGGACCCACGGGCGAATTGATTGATCTGTCCAGTCAAACGGCGGAACAGCTTGTTCCGAATCTTTTCCTCTTTAAAGATCAACTCCTCGCCGATCTTGCCGCGTTGGGGGCAACGGATGCCGTCACCGCCGCCACGACCATGACCACAGCCATTCAGCAAAGTTTTGCCAAGGCGGGATTAGATGCCAAGCTGACGGTAACCCCCGGAGTCAGTTTGGATGAAATGACTTTTGATATTGGCGTCAACTACAGTAATCCGTTTGAAACGCCACTCAAATCTAACTTAGGTTTGAACGATCTAAAATTCGATCTTGACGGCAAACTGAAGGGTAAATTTGATGCCAATCTCAATCTCAGTGTGGGTTGGAATGAGCGTTTCGGCTTCTTTGTGGATGCCCAAAAAACCAAACTCGATACACATTTTAATGTGACACCGCCGCCGGGATTTAGTGCGAATGGTCATTCGGGTTTTCTGGGGGGCAAGGCGACAGATGATCCGCAAAACCCGACCAAAATTGACATTGATTACGATCTCTCCCTCAAAGATCTCGATGATGTCGATCGCATTCGCTTCCTCGATGCCAACCACAGCGGCGATTGGGATGCGATCGAGCCGTTGGTGGAAGAAAGCAATGGAACATTCCCGACCCTGCCCGTTTTAGGACGTTTTGATTTGGATCAAAGTGGGGTTTATGAAGCCTCAGAAGGGACGATTCTCACCACGAAAAAACCCGATGATGGGGTACGCCTCACCCTGACAGAAATTATTGATAATGCCAGTCATGCGGATTTAGCCAATGGTACATTTTCGGGTATCCACAATCTGGGTCTGAATATTGATACAGCGATTCCCGGTTTGCGGGATGCGCCGATCCCGCGTTTCCTCTTTGCCCTGGATAGCGATTGGGAAAAGCTGACCTACGACACGAAGACCGATCGTCTCGCTCCCCTCTCCCAACCGCCCAGCATTAATTTCCAAAACTTTGGCATTGATGTAAGCAGTATTACGGACTTTATTCTGCCCATTGTTGACATCATTGATCCATTCCTCGAACCGTTGAACTTCTTGGTGGATTTCTTCGACATCGACATCGCTCCAGGAATTATTAGCAAGCTATTTAGCCTGTTTGATATTCATTCGATCGCCGGTATTGATGTTGATCCCTTTAATGTTGAAAACTTCCTGAAAAGCATTGCCGGTATCGATTTCAATATTGGGGAATTTACCGCCGGTTTGGGTGATTTGGGTAACTTGCCGAGCTTGGTGGCGAATTTACCGACCGGTTTTCTTAACTTTGGCTCCTTTGGCATTAGCGGCCCCAATTTACCCAAGCTAGATTTAAA
>RDYZ01000172.1 GCA_004293855.1 Oscillatoriales cyanobacterium
TCTCGAATCTCCCACCGACACGGAGCCCCCCCTAGCATTCCCCCTTCCAGCAGACCCCACACCCCTCAATGCGTTACGGAGCGCGTTTTTCACGGAAGCCTCCACCTAAACCTAATATAATTAAAGGTGACTTTGACGACGTTTGCCCTGGGTTTAACCTTGACCATCTGGCGGGAATTCCAAGAAAAGGTTAATATTAGTTAACAAAAGAATTCATAAATCAGAATTCCATAGGCGCAAGCGTCGTTAAGATTGCGCGAACCGTCGAACGCAACAAGGAGGAAACACGCCGGTGAATAAACGGTGGAGAAACGCAGGGCTGTACGCTCTTCTCGCGATCGTCGCGATCGCACTCGGTACGGCCTTTTTTGACCAACAGCCACAAATGGCTAAGACCGTGAAGTACAGCGAATTTATTCGCGCCGTCGAAAGCGGTCAGATCGAAGGCTACGTCAACATCAGCTCCGATCGCTCGATGGCGACGTATACCGACCCGGACGGTCAAAGCAAAGTCGAAGTTAACTTGCCGAACGATCCGCAGTTAATCCAAATTTTGACCGATAACGACCTAGACGTGCGTGTACAACCGCCGTCAACCGAAGGTACTGCCTTCCGGGTTCTGAGCAGCCTCTTCTTCCCGATTTTGCTGCTGGTCGGTTTGTTCTTCCTCCTGCGTCGTGCTCAAGGCGGTCCGGGCAATCCGGCGATGAACTTTGGTAAATCAAAAGCTCGCGTCCAAATGGAACCCCAAACCCAAGTGACGTTCGGCGATGTGGCCGGGATTGATCAGGCCAAGCTTGAACTGACCGAAGTGGTGGACTTTCTGAAAAATGCCGATCGCTTCACCGCTGTCGGCGCGAAAATCCCCAAAGGTGTGCTGCTCGTTGGCCCTCCGGGTACGGGTAAAACCCTGCTGGCGAAAGCCGTCGCGGGTGAAGCGGGTGTTCCGTTCTTCAGCATCTCCGGTTCGGAATTCGTCGAAATGTTCGTCGGGGTCGGTGCGTCGCGCGTCCGTGACCTGTTCGAGCAAGCCAAGCAAAACGCCCCCTGTATTGTCTTCATTGATGAGATCGACGCCGTCGGTCGTCAGCGTGGAGCCGGTCTGGGTGGTGGTAACGATGAGCGGGAGCAAACCCTGAACCAGCTCCTCACCGAGATGGACGGGTTTGAAGGCAACACGGGAATTATTCTCGTGGCAGCGACCAACCGCCCCGATGTTCTGGATGCGGCGCTGATGCGTCCCGGTCGTTTCGATCGCCAAGTGGTGGTCGATCGTCCCGACTATGCCGGTCGTCTGGAAATCCTCAACGTTCACGCTCGCGGCAAATCGCTCTCGAAGGACGTGGATCTCGACAAAATTGCCCGTCGTACCCCTGGGTTTACCGGTGCGGATCTGTCGAACCTGCTCAACGAAGCGGCCATCCTTGCCGCCCGTCGTAGCCTGACGGAAATTTCGATGGACGAAATCAACGACGCGATTGATCGGGTCTTGGCCGGTCCTGAGAAGAAAGACCGCGTGATGAGCCAGAAGCGTAAAGAGCTGGTGGCTTACCACGAAGCTGGTCACGCCCTCGTCGGTGCGCTGATGCCGGATTATGACCCGGTGCAAAAAATCAGCATCATTCCTCGCGGTGCTGCCGGTGGTTTGACCTGGTTTACCCCCAGTGAAGAGCGGATGGATTCGGGTCTGTACTCGCGATCGTACCTGCAAAACCAAATGGCGGTCGCCCTCGGTGGTCGTCTGGCGGAAGAGATCGTCTACGGTGACGAGGAAGTGACCACGGGCGCATCGAACGACTTGCAACAGGTCGCGAATGTGGCTCGCCAAATGGTGACCCGCTTCGGGATGAGCGAGCGTCTCGGTCAGGTGGCTTTGGGTCGTCAACAGGGCAATATGTTCCTGGGTCGCGACATTGCTGCCGAGCGTGATTTCTCGGAAGAAACCGCAGCGGCGATCGATGAGGAAGTGGGCAAACTCGTCGCGGTGGCCTACAAGCGTGCGAAGGCCGTGCTGGTGGAAAACCGCTCGGTGCTCGACAAGCTGGCGGAAATCCTGATCGAGAAGGAAACCGTTGATGCGGAAGAGCTGCAAGATCTGCTGGCCAATAGTGATGTGAAGATGGCGGCGATCGCGTAACGATCCCTCTCTTCTCTCCTCTCGAACTCAAACTTAGAGCTCTAAAGCCCTAGCATTCCTCTCTGGTTTGCTGGGGCTTTTGTCTTGTGCGGGCTGATGAGGTGGTATGAAAGGGGGTAATTCGCTTGTGATCCTTGAAGCTACAGTTTTTCGGCTTGGGGATGCGATACAAGTATTGAATGACAGTCAGCAAAAGCATCAGAGATGAATCGAGATATTGATAAGCGAAACCTGAGCGAGTCAGATATTCGGGCGAAATATATCACTCCGGCCATTGTTGGCAGTGGCTGGGATGAGCTGACACAAATTCGGCGTGAGTTTTACCTGACCGATGGGCGGGTTTTGGTGCGCGGTCGGTTGCACAGTCGCGGTAATAGGAAATTTGCGGATTACGTGCTGTATCTGACGCCGAATGTACCGATCGCCATCGTCGAAGCCAAGGCGAACCACGAACCGATGGGCATCGGGATGCAGCAGGCGCTCGACTACGCTCAGATGCTTGATGTGCCGTTTGCCTATAGCTCCAATGGCGACGGATTTATCGAGCGTGATCGTACGGGGACGGGTGAGATCGAACGCGAGCTAGGGTTAGATGCGTTTCCCACACCGGACGAATTACGGCAGCGTTACTACCAATGGAAAGAACTGAGCGATCGCCAAGCGGAAATCGTCACCCAGAACTATTACGACGACGGCAGCGGTAAGCGACCGCGCTATTACCAACACGTGGCGGTCAATCGGGTGGTGGAAGCGATCGCCAAGGGTCAGGATCGTATTTTGCTGGTCATGGCAACAGGAACGGGCAAAACCTACACGGCGTTTCAAATCATTTGGCGGCTGTGGAAGTCAAAGACGAAGCGGCGGATTTTGTTTTTGGCCGATCGCAATATTTTGGTTGATCAAACGAAAAATAATGACTTTAAGCCGTTTGGCAATGTGATGACAAAAATCTCGCAGCGGAAGATCGATCCGTCCTACGAGATTTATCTGTCGCTGTATCAGGCCGTCAGCGGCAAAGACGACACGAAAAATATTTACAAGCAGTTTTCGCCGGACTTTTTCGATCTGGTGGTGATTGACGAGTGTCACCGGGGTAGCGCAGCGGAGGATTCATCCTGGCGGGAGATTCTGACCTATTTCAGCAGTGCAACGCATATCGGTCTGACGGCGACACCGAAGGAAACGGAGGAGGTATCGAATATCGATTATTTTGGTGAACCGCTGTATACGTACTCGCTGAAGCAGGGAATTGATGATGGGTTTCTCGCACCCTATAAGGTGGTGCGGTTTGATACCGATCGCGACCTTGACGGCTGGCAACCCGATCCCGGACAGGTGGACAAGTACAACCAGGCGATCGAGGCGCGGATTTACAATCGATCGGATATTAACCGATCGCTGATTCTCGAAGGGCGCGATGTGCTGGTGGCGGATCTGGTGACGCAGTATCTCAAGGAAAGCGGCGATCGGTTCCAAAAGACGATCATCTTTTGCGAGGACACGGATCACGCGGAACGAATGCGGCGGGCGCTGACGGTGGCGAATGCGGATCTGTGTCAGGAGAACGAGCGTTATGTGGTGCGGATTACGGGCGATGACAAGGTGGGGAAAGGCGAACTCGATAATTTCATCATGCCGGATAGCAAATATCCCGTGATTGCAACCACATCAGAGCTAATGACAACGGGAGTTGATGCGAAAACCTGCAAGCTCATCGTGCTCGATCGCACGATTAAATCGATGACGAAGTTTAAGCAAATCGTCGGACGTGGGACGCGGATCGATGAGGATTTTAATAAAACTTGGTTTACGATTTTCGACTTTAAGCAGGTGACGAAACTGTTCGCCGATCCAGAGTTTGACGGCGATCCGGTACAGATTTACGAGCCGAAGCCCCCGGTTGATGGTCGCCATCCCAAGCCGGTTATACCGCCAAATGATGACGATCCACCGTCCGATGACGACGACCCCGATCGCCCCAAACGCGAGCGCTACACGCTAACAGCGGAGGCGGTTTCGGTCAAGCTCGATCGCCAACAGGTGCAGTATTACGGCAAGGATGGCAAGCTGATCACCACGTCCTATCGCGACTACACACGCCAGCAGGTGCGGGCGGACTATGAATCGCTCGATGGGTTTCTGCGAAAATGGAACGACGCAGAGAAAAAGGAGGCGATCGCGACGGAGTTGCTAGAGCTGGGGATTCCGCTAGATGAGCTAAAGCGCGAGGTGGGCAGCGATTATGATTTGTTTGATTTGATTTGTCATATTGCCTTTGATCGACCGCCATTAACCCGGCGCGAACGGGCGGATCAAGTCCGGAAGCGGGACTACTTCACGAAGTACGGCGATCTGGCGCGGCAGGTGTTGGAGGCGCTGCTCGAAAAGTATGCAGACGAGGGCATCGAGACGATCGAATCGAACAATGTGCTAAAGATTCCGCCGTTTTCGGAGATGGGGTCGATGATGGAGCTGGCGCGATCGTTCGGCAGTCCGGCGGAGTATCGGGCGGCGATCCAGGAGTTGAAGGACTCGCTTTATGATGCGTCTTAGTGCTCATAGGTTTGCCCATAGATTTTGGTGTTAGGGGAATTCGGAAAAAATGGCAATTTCGACGATCGTTAAATCCATTCAAGACATCATGCGCATCGATGAGGGTGTGGATGGTGACGCGCAGCGGATTAGCCAATTAACCTGGCTGTTGTTTCTGAAGATTTTTGACGCGGTGGAAGAGGAGGCGGAATTTAGCGAGGAGGATTACGTGTCGCCGATTCCGAAGGGGTTGCGCTGGCGGGATTGGGCGGCAAATCCAGAGGGAGATACGGGCGATGCGTTGTTGGATTTTATCGATCGCGATCTGTTCCCGGCACTAAAGGATCTAAGCGTGGCCGGTAAACCGCGTGCGGCGTTGGTGCGGCGGGCGTTTGAGGATTCGTTCAACTTCATGAAGAGTGGGACGCTGTTGCGTCAGGTGGTGAATAAGGTCAACGAGATTGATTTCAACAGCTCGAAGGATAAGCAGGTGTTTGGGGAGATTTACGAAAAGATCCTCAAGGATTTACAAAACGCGGGCAATGCGGGGGAATATTACACGCCCCGTGCGGTGGTGGAATTTATGGTGGAAATGGTCGCGCCACGGTTGGGCGATCGCGTCTTCGATCCGGCGTGCGGGACGGGGGGATTTTTAACGGCGGCCTACGAGTTTTTACACGCGCAGGTGAAGACGGCGGACGATCGCCAGATGTTAATGCAGTCGATCCGGGGGGTGGAAAAGAAGCCGTTACCCCATTTGCTGTGTATGACGAATTTGTTATTGCATGGGGTGGATGTGCCGGTGGTGGAGCGGGACAACACGCTGGGAAAATCGCTGGTGAACTATAAGCCAGCGGATAAGGTGGATGTGATTTTGACAAATCCGCCGTTTGGTGGCAAAGAGGAGGACGGCATCGAAAATAATTTTCCGACGGCGTATCGGACGCGGGAGACGGCGGATTTATTTTTGGTGTTGATTATTCATTTGCTTAAGGAGGGCGGGCGCGGGGCGATCGTCTTGCCAGATGGGACGCTGTTCGGCGAGGGGGTGAAGACGAAGATTAAGCGCAAGCTGTTGGAGGAGTGCAATCT
>RDYZ01000173.1 GCA_004293855.1 Oscillatoriales cyanobacterium
GATCGACGACGGATTCACCCTCTGTTGATCTTGCACCTTTCTTCCTTTTCCTATTTCCCATGCATCGATTGTTTCGTTCCTCTAGTTTCACCCCTCATGGTTTCCTTAATGTCAAGTTCACCTCAAACATCTGAACTTCAAAAATTAATGGCTGGCTATATGCCAGAAGAGAAATTATTGCAGGCTCTTGAGATCGCAATTCGATCGCGGGATGCACACGCCATTTTGCAAGTGTTAGACACGATTAAAAATCACCATTCTGGGATGACCTCAGACCTCAATGCTTCTGATTTAATCCATCTATTTGAAGCTCGCTTCAATTAAAATGTCCGATCGCAAAATCCCGCTTCATCACAGGGTTCGTTGTCACGGATCGCCCCTCCCCATAGCTGGGTGATCGGCCAACATCAGCGCTATCTAATATCCCTCGGATATTCCATAGGGGAGCGGAACTCTGTGAGCTGGTGGGGTAATCCGGCCCCTAGGAAAAGTCGGCGATCGCACGTAATAATCGATCAATCTCCTCCTCCGTGGTGAAGTAATGCACACAGGCCCGCACACAATCCGGATAGAGGATAGTGCGAAGCATAAACCCTTGGGTTTCTAGGTGATGGACGAGGGTTTGATGTTGGCCCTCTGCGCGGCGAAAAGATACCAGTCCAGAACGGGGCGGCGCACTGGCATAACATTCAATTCCTTCCAAATTTTGTAAACCGGACCAGAGGCGTAATGCCCGATCGCAAATGGCCGTGTAGCGTTCCGAGGCCGTCCCCCATTCCTCGTGTATTGCGATCGCTTCACGCAGTCCCGCGTACAGGGGATAGGCCGAAGTCGCCACTTCATACCGCTGACCGTTGGGCTTCCAATCGGTGGGATTGCCGATCGCATCGGTCTCAATACCGCGCCAGCCGATAAACGTGGGAGCCAGATCCGATCGTGCGGCTTCGCTGACGTACAGCCCGCCAACCCCTGCCGCACCACAGAGCCATTTATGACCCGTAAAGGCGTAGAAGTCTACGTCGATCACATCGAGATCAAGCGGCAACAGACCAACGGATTGGGCCGCATCGACCATGACACGGATGGTTTGGCCGGTGTCGGTGGGGAAGTGGTGGCAAGCATGGTTAATCTCTGCGAGGGGCAACACGTGGCCGGTATTCCACAGCAGATGACTGACGATCACGAGCCGTGTGCGGGGGGTGAGCCGATCCACGATCGCCGCGACTAGATCGCCGTCGTTCAGGAGGTCTAGGATCGGTGCGATCGTCACTGTGAGATCAAACCGACGGGCGAGTTCCATCACTGCCGCGATCACACCGGGATGCTCACAATCGGTCATCACAATCTGATCGCCCGCCTGCCAAGCTAAACCCCAGAGGGCGATATTACAGCCGACGGTAACGTCTTCGGTCAGGCTAATGGTGTTGTCCGGAACCCCGAGCAGATTGGCAATCATGCGTCGGGTGGCACTGGAATTTAGCTGTAAGGCCGCGTTGACTTTGCCATTAAAGGGGCCATCGATTTGAATTTGACGCTCGATCGAGCAAATCGCCTCTAAGGCTCGCTCCGCTAGTGGCCCCTGCCCGCCGTAGTTAAAGTAGGTTTTATTCGCAAGGGCGGGGAACTGGGCGCGAAATGGGGTCAGGTCGGGCGCTGGCATGGCAAAGTTACAAAGCTGTAGGGCTAGATGCAGGGGCGGAAGGTTGAGGATGGGTGATCACTCGGTTATCCATTAGTCATAAAAACGGGTGCAATACACAACATTGTTAACGACACCGTTACGACCAGCCATCAGATACCCTTGACTCGGATAGCTGATCGGTAGCCAAATCGATCCATCATCATGGTTGACAGCCGTGGGGACGATCGTAATCGCTGCCCCGTCATTCAGTGTGGCCACAACCTGGGATTCTGCATTGGGCAAATCATGCACGTCTATCCCACCAGCACGCCGAACATTACGGATGTTCTCTTCCCGGCTACACCGCGCAGGTGTGGCGTTGGTCGTGGTTTGCGGCTTGGTGGCTATGGGCGGCTCATTGCTCCCTGCATCGGCTTCAACATCAACGTCAATTTCCGTACTGACGCGATCGCAGACATAATTCGCCCACACATACCCCCGCGCCTCCGAGGTCGCAACCGGGACCCAGTTGCCCGCGACCGGTGCAACCTGCCAGATCGGGCTTTGATTGGGAATTTGAGCGATGACCGCCGCATTGGGACCCGGTGCTTGGCGCAGGTTTAACGGAGCCCCACTGGTACAGACGTAGGCTTCGATCGGTGGTAGTGGCTCGGAGGCCAACGCAGGAACGGCGATCGTAGTGCTCAGGGTGGCGATCGTCTGGGCGACGATCGCGAGGATGGCAGACGGTTGGTGTTTCATAGTCATCGTCTCAGTTAGAACGAAAAGCCCGGTGTGCTTGAATTCTACACGCGGCTCTAAACTTCGTCAGGAACCTGCAAATACTTTTGACAAAGCACACACGGGATCATTCCGATTGGGGAGATTGGTGGCAAAGAGACCTCTCCATCCCCCGACATTGCAGGAGCGATCGACGCCTCCCATACTCAACCACAAAAAAAGAGGCCGAACAAACCGACCTCTCCAGAGAAAAAGACCTATTAATTAAATATTGAATAGACGAAACGATCGCCTTTCAGCTCGGTCTACTTGCGGTAGGGAACCAAGTTCAGATAGTCTAAACCCGCCACAGCCGCGCTGCCCGATCCGCTCGGTTTGGCCGATGCCAGCGAGCGTGCCATATCGAGGAACGATTCGGGGCAACCCTTCATCGCCGTACCGATTTGCGGCTTGATGCGACGCATCCGGCTGGTATCCCAGATGATTTGCGGGAAGCCGAGTTGAGCGCGGTGGTAGCCGTCGTAACGCGGTGTCTTCATGTTGAAGGGAGTTTCACCGAGTTCGCGTTGCGGCAGGTTGCGGCGACGTTGGAACGGAACGATATTATCGCCAAAGTTTTCGAGGTATTCATCGCTGTCGAGCAGTTTATCGATGAAGCCCGTAACGCCTTCGTTCACGATGACGATCGACCAGGCGATCGATTCTTTCTGGTTGTAGGTGTCGCGACCCAGAATACGCTGAACGCACATATCGACAAAGCGATAGTTGCTGTTCGTCGCAAAGTTACGACGCAGGAACGGATCAGACACCGCTAGACCACGAATGAATTCACGGACGGTGATACGACCATCACGGAGCTGCGATTCGAGGACGAGTTGACGATTGCATTTCAGCATTTGGTGTTCGCTGAACACTTGGCGATACGCCGCCCAAATCACTTCGTCCATACCCGCTCCGGACAGCAGGTTTTCCGCGTCGAAAATAACCGGCTGATCGTCGCCGCCTACCTCAAACCCTTTGACACGCACATTCTGCGTGACCGGGGTGTAATTCAACAAAGGAAGTGCCACTTAAAATATCTCCGTTTACTTATAAGCTGCGTTTATGGATTGTTGCAAGCTAGTCACAGTCAAGAGTATGGGATCGCGCGAAAGCTCGCGTTATTTTTCTGAGTGACCGTAACGATTCTTAATGGTCTGCATGGGTTATGTGTCCTGCTGTCATTTTTGCGACACGTTGCGATACGTGATGGGTTTCGTCTAGCCCGTTGTGCAGACCGATCGCTTACCAGCCAAACACGGAATAAAATTTTGCGCTGGGTGTTTGAGACGCCACCGGTGCGGTATCGACTTCCAGGGGTTCCGCTTTGGCGCTGAGGCGATTTTCGGTGCAAAAGGTTGCGGTGCTAAAGCCACCAAACCGCTTAACGGTACTGGTGCGCATCCGCACATCGGGTGAGGCAAACCAAAAGCGCTCGATCGAACTCATGGTCTCATATTCCGTAATTAACGTGAGACCGCCTTCAGCATCCATTTCAAACTGTCCGGCGACGGGGACGATTTCGGCGTAGCCCCGCTCGCGTAGCATTTTGCCTTTGGTGGGGTCGTCGGCATCGGGAACGATCGCGAAGACCGTCGAACCGGAATGATTTTCGTCATCTTCGCGATCCCACTGCATCGAGCCGCTCCACTGGACGAACGCACCGCCCGCCGCTTGGCTGGGGTCGATGTCGTGTAGTTTGCAGATTTCCGCGACGCGATCGTCATTTGCGGGCAGTGCTTCGACTTGGATGGCCGATCCGCCCAGTTCCGCGCGGCGAAAGGGGAGGTGATGGGTGGTGCGCTGAGAGTGCCAGGTTCCGGCACTGTTCTCGAAAAACTGCATTGCATCCATAATTCTGGTTTGCCCCATGATGTTGATGATGTGGATTTTGTCTTAGCGGTGTTTTGAATTTGGATTAATTATTAGATTAGTTTAGATAAAAAGTCACCCAAGATCATGGCTTCAGACCTTTGAGGTTTCTAAAATCTCGAAGGTCTTGCTCCCTGTGATTTGTTCCTACGATTTGTCCCTGCGGTTTATTCCTGCCGTCTACTCCTGCGTAGGCCCGATCGATGGGCCAATTTGATGGGTCAATTTGAAATCACGCGCGATCGCGGTGATCGTCCTGGGTTACGATCAAGCTGAATCATGATCCGTATCATTACAGGCGTGCCACGCAGTTAAGACCGTCGCGATCGCCCTCCCGTCTGAAGTGTGACGATCAACGCCGCTCGATCCAGCGTTAATCCGCTTGCTTCAAAATTTCCCTACCCCTTTGAACGACCTAACCTGCGATGACGATCGAAGTCGAAAACCTGAGTAAGACCTACGGCACGACCCAGGCGATCGATGGCCTTACCTTTAATGTCGAAGACGGGCAAATCCTGGGTTTACTGGGCCCGAATGGGGCCGGTAAAACAACGACGATGCGAATTTTGTCGGGATTTTTGCCCGCCACATCGGGAACGGCACGCATTGCGGGCTTTGATGTTCACGAGCAATCGATGGCGGTTCGGCAACGCATCGGTTACCTCCCCGAAACGCCGCCGCTCTATCCAACGATGACCGTGGAAGGTTATCTCCACTTTGTCGCCCGGATTAAGGGCATCAGCGCAGGCGATCGCCCTGAAAAAGTCACCTCGGCGATTCGCCGTTGCGGACTGCTCGATCGCCGCAATAGTCTGATTTTGAAACTCTCCAAAGGCTACCGTCAGCGGGTCGGCATCGCCCAGGCGATCGTCCACGATCCACCGGCGATCGTCCTTGATGAGCCCACCGTTGGCCTCGATCCGCAGCAAGTGGTCGAAGTCCGTAAGTTAATCCAAAGTCTGGCGGGCGATCGCACGATTCTCCTGTCGTCGCACATTCTGCCCGAGGTCAGCGCCACCTGTTCCCAGGTCGCGATCGTCAATCATGGCCGCATCGTCGCGACGGACAGCCTCGATAATCTGATGACCCAGCTCACACGCGGCGGCTACGAAATCGAAGTCGGTGGCGAGATTAACGGGATCGAGGCCGCCGTGCAGGCGTTTTTACGGAACGTGCCAGGGGTCGAAGCCGTCGAAGTGATCGCGGTGGAGGATCTCCCCGAGGGGCGCTACCGTTTCCAGGTGACGATCGAGCCGGGAAGCGAACCGGGCGGCGCGATCGCCAGTGCGATCGTCGAATCTCAGCTTGACTTGCTCGAAATGCGTCGCACCCGTGCCAGCCTGGAAGATGTGTTTCTCAAACTCACCACCGAAGATTCTCCCAGCAGCGACCCCCCGACGATCGCCGAGCCTGCCAGTGCTGCGATCGATTTGTAGGGAACTGTCGCCGCACGGTTGGCTCTAAATCCTCCCAGCTCTGGGGT
>RDYZ01000174.1 GCA_004293855.1 Oscillatoriales cyanobacterium
CAGGGTTTGGATTTTGATGAGTGTGCGATCATTTTGCCGCGTCTGAGTGAGGTGGATTATTTACGGGTCAATCAGTGTTGCGATATTTTTCTCGATAGTTTTCACTGGTCAGGCGGTGTCACGACCCTCAAGGCGATCGCCTGTGGGTTACCGATCATCACGTGTCCCGGCGAATTGATGCGATCGCGCCACAGTGCGGGGATTTTGCACACCCTCGGCATCACGGAGACGATCGCCACCACGCCTGCGGATTATGTGGCTCTGGCGATTCGTCTCGCTCAAGATTCCACCTGGCGTCATCAAATTCGTGATCAAATCCTGGCTAACCACGATCGATTGTATGGCAACACCGCCGGTTTACGGGAGTTGGAAGCTTTGGCGATCGGGTGGATCTTTCCCGATCGCGACCGATTACCGCCAAGCGAAGGCTAAGAAGCGACACCGTTGAACGTGGCGATCGAGTCTCCAGTGCCTTCAAGCCATAACCTTTGATCAACCCGCTTCCTGTTTTACCCGCGAGCCTGCTCGGTTTCCAGACCGCAGCCCCCAAGGTGGCACTATCCGTCCGCACAACGCGGGTCTTTCCCACTCGCGAAACCGGTATTCGCTGGGCATAATGGCAACAGTAACCACAGCACGACTCAACCCCAAACCACCGATCGCAAGTCCACCTTGCCGGACATCCCATGCAAAATCTTGTCAGCTCGTTCTATAACTGGTATCGCCAAACCCTGCGCCACAGCCAATACCGCTGGGTTTTGATCGCGGCGACCCTGCTCTATTTGGTCAGCCCGATCGACATTTCACCGGACTTTATTCCGATTTTGGGCTGGATTGATGATGGCACGATCGTCGCGTTACTCGTTGCGGAACTCTCAAGCTGGGCGATCGACGCAGCCCGTAGCCGCCAAACCATCCAAACTCCACGCCCAGACCCCGGTCAACCCAAAAAATCTGCGAACCCGGACACGGTCATCTAACCCTGATTTTCGTGGAAATGCATCCCGATCGGTATGAATTCGTAGCCTGAATGGGTCATACAGCAAAAGCCGATTTAGGTTAAGAACCTATCTCAAGATCGACTCAGTGAGTGTTGAGCGGAGTCGAAACACGGTCTTTGGGAAAACCGATGTCTTAAGCCAATCGGGCGCTGCGATCGAAATTTCTGTTCAGCTTCACGTCAATTTCGTTTCCCGGTAACCCCGTTAACCGACCTAATCCCGAATCATTCATGCTGTTTCTTCGTTCCACCGTCGCCGCCGTACTCAGTGCTAGCCTAATCGCGATCGCCACCCCCGCCACGGCCCACACCCACGCTCAACCCAACCATACTGACCACAATGGTCATGACAGCCATAACACCGCCACAACTCCTGACACCGCTGAAGTGGCTCCCGAACCAACGATCTCGATTATTCCCGTTGCAGATGGGGTGTACATGCTGGTGGGAGAAGGCGGCAATATTGGCCTTTCAGTGGGAGAAGATGGGGTCTTGGCGATCGATTCACAGTTCGCGCCCTTGACGGAGAAAATCCAAGCCGCGATCACCACCCTTTCCGACCAGCCGATTCGCTTTCTACTCAATACCCACTGGCACTTTGACCACACCGGTGGCAACGAAAACTTTAGCAACAGCGGCACCGTCATCGTCGCCCACAATAACGTCCGCGAACGCATGAGCCGAGACCAATTCATTGCCGGACTGGGGATGGATGTTCCGGCCTCGACTCCCGCAGCCTTGCCGATCGTCACCTTCAGCGAAGATATTAGTTTTCACTTCAACGGCGAAACCATCCATGCCACCCACGTGAACCCCGCTCATACCGACGGCGACAGCATCGTTCATTTTCCGACCGCAAATGTCATCCACACCGGTGATATTTACTTTAACGGGCTCTATCCGTTTATCGATGTTTCCAGCGGTGGTGGTATCGATGGCATGATTGCAGCGGTGGATCGCGTCCTAGCGCTTGCAGATGACGAGACGCAAATTATCCCCGGACATGGCGCCCTCTCCAATAAAGCAGAGCTAGAAGAGTATCGTGGGATGCTTGTCACCGTGCGATCGCGTATGCAAGCGGCGATCGAAACCGGGGCTTCGATCGATCAAATCCTCACGATGGATCTCAATACAGACTACGATGCAACCCTCGGAAACGGCTTTTTATCCCCCGAACAGTTCACACGGATTCTCTACGCTGACTTAACCCGGTAAACGAGCCCCCCCCACATTGGCTATTGGCTAATGCTTGCCTTGATTGCGATTGTGTTGATTCACCTGTCGCACAATCCAATAACTAACTGTTAAGGTCAAAATCGTTGCGGACAGACCGATTAAATCATGACTGGAATCCGCAGACTCCAGATCAAAAATTACGATTTTACGCGCAACTGCGACCAAAGACGTAACAATGACAAGCTCAAGCTGAAACTCATGCTTTTTAAGATAGCCGGTAATATTCTCTATAATTTCTAAGGCAATTAGCACCGTTAGAAATAGACCAAAAATCTCAAATAGAGTACTTTTAAGATATGTTTTATAGGTTGAATTAATTAAATCATTCGAGACCAACTCAAGCACCGCTCGGGAGACGTCCCACACCGACACCAAGATAACAACCAGCATGATCAAGGTCAGCACCTTGGCCATGAGTGTTTCGACCACTTCGACGAGTTTGAGAAATCCCTCGTCACTCACGGCAAATCGTAGCCATTTAATCCACTGTTGCACGTTCAAGCTCCTCAGGTAATACGCTGCAAGATGTAGATGATATTCCACACCATGCATTACTGTAGCCCTAGGTTGCCATCAAAATGCTATCGAGATGTTAAGGCTGGCAACTAGGCCGCTCACTCAAAACCCGAAACAGGGAGGCCAGACCGCTGAGGTTTGAAACGCCTCAAGGGTCTGGCCGACAGGGAGCTATGCAAGAGGTCTATGGAGTCGGAGGGGAGAGTCAGGGACGATTCTGCCTCCCTCCCGATCGCCTAGCGTTCGAGTTTGAGCATCGCCATAAATGCATCCTGCGGGACATCGACGGTACCGATCGCCTTCATGCGTTTCTTACCCTTCGCCTGTTTCTTCAACAGCTTTTTCTTCCGGGAAATATCGCCGCCGTAGCACTTGGCGAGGACGTCTTTCCGGAGTGCGGGGATGTGTTCACTGGCGATCACGCGGCTACCGATCGCTGCTTGAATCGGTACTTTAAATTGGTGGCGTGGAATCAGTTCTTTTAACTTGCTTACCAAGGCGCGACCGACATCGTAGGCTTTATCCCGGTGGACGATCGCCGTGAGCGCATCCACCGGATCGCCGTTGACCTTAACATCAAGCCGTACCAGGGTGTTAGCACGATAGCCGATCAGTTTGTATTCCATGCTGGCGTAGCCGCGCGATCGAGACTTCACCTGATCGAAAAAGTCCGTCACGACTTCCGCGAGCGGCAATTCATAAATCAGCGTCGTGCGGGTCGGGGTGAGGTACTTCATGTCGATGAAATCACCGCGCCGGGTTTGACACAGCTCCATCAGGGTTCCCACATACTCCTCCGGTGTAATCGTCTCCACCCGGACGTAGGGCTCGGAGATGGATTCGCGTTGGGTGGGTTCTGGCAGGGTGCTGGGGTTATCGATCGTCAGAACTTCACCGTCGTTCATCGTCACCTGATACACCACCGATGGCGCGGTGGTGATCAAGTCCAGGTCATATTCGCGTTCTAGCCGTTCCTGGACGATTTCCATGTGCAGCAACCCGAGGAAGCCACAGCGAAAACCAAAGCCCATCGCGCTGGAGGTTTCGGGCTCATACTGCAAAGCAGCATCGTTTAAGCGCAATTTATCGAGGGCTTCACGCAAATCCTCGAATTGATCGGCGTCGGTGGGAAACAGGCCACAGAAAACCATCGGTGTGGCTTCAGCGTAGCCCGGTAGCGCCGATTCGGGCAGGGCTTTGGGATGGGCGATCGTGTCACCGACGCGGGCATCTTCCACGGATTTGATCGCGGCGGCGAGGTAACCCACCTCACCGGCGTGGAGTTCTTCCACGGGGACTTGACCGGGGGAGAGGATACCGATTTCGTCGAGGTCAAAATCGCGACCGGAGGCCATGAAACGTACACGATCGGTATTTTTCAGCGACCCATCCATCACGCGGAAATAGGCGATCGCACCCCGATAGGGATCGTAATAGCTATCGAAAATCAGCGCCCGTAAGGGTTTGTCGATCGTGTTGGCAGGCGGTGGAACGCGGGTGACCAGTGCTTCGAGGATATCTTCAATGCCGATGCCAGCTTTGGCCGAGGCATGAATGGCGTTAGAGCAATCTAGGCCGATCACCTCCTCGATCTCAGCGGCGACCCGTTCCGGTTCAGCGCCCGGTAAGTCGATTTTATTGAGGACGGGAATAATTTCGAGATCGTTTTCCAGGGCGAGATACACGTTCGCCAGGGTTTGCGCTTCGACGCCCTGGGCGGCATCAACCACCAACAACGCCCCTTCGCAGGCGGCAAGCGATCGCGACACTTCGTAGGAAAAGTCCACATGTCCCGGAGTGTCGATCAGGTTCAGGATATAGGTTTCGCCGTCTTTGGCGGTGTAGCTCATCCGTGCCGCTTGCAGCTTAATCGTGATGCCGCGTTCGCGCTCGATGTCCATGTTGTCGAGAAACTGCGCTTTCATCTGCCGCGCTTCAACGGTTCCGGTGTCTTGCAACAGGCGATCGGCCAGGGTGGATTTACCGTGGTCGATGTGGGCGATGATGCAAAAATTACGAATGCGGGAGACGGGGGCGTCGGTCATGGAATAAACCCGATCGGGGCGTCGAAAAAGTGTGCTTACGGTTTACATATTTTAACTGAGTTTTACGGTGTGGCTGATGAAACTCAATCAATGTCTACAACCCCGATCGGACGGATGCAGACCTCTGAGGTCTGAGAGTAATCTTGTGGTTGGGGTAAAAAAGTGACGTTTAGACCTCGGGGGTCTTGGGTTTGGGGGGTGCGGTGGGCGGTTGCGGCGGTGATTTCATCCCGGTCTGGGCTGAGTTGATGAATTCGGAGGGAATCATAATAATCGTTGTCGTGTTGTTCTCGACACCAATTTCGGTCAGCATTTGCAGGCGTCGCAACTCTAGGGAGATGGGACTTTTGGCAATCAGTTGCGAGGCTTCAACCAGTTTGGCAGAGGCTTCCTGTTCGGCTTCGGCTTTAATCAAGCGGGCGCGTTTTTCACGCAGGGCTTCGGCTTCTTTTGCCATAGCTCGCTGCATGGTTCCTGGAATTTCAACGTCTTTAATTTCGACCCGTTCGATGATCAATCCCCAGGGTTGGGTGACTTGATCGACGATGCCCTGTACGGTTGCGTCGATTTTGTCGCGATTTTGCAAGACATCATCGAGGCAGTTTTGACCAACGACGTTACGTAGGGTGGTGAGAGCGGTTTGATAGACGGCTTGGCGGTAATCTTCGACTTGAATGATGGCTTTGGCGGGTTGGGTGATGCGGTAGTACAGGACGGCGTTAACTTTAATCGTGACGCTATCGGCGGTGACGGTTTCCTGGGGTTCGACGTCGATCGTTTTGGTGCGTAAATCGACTTGTACTTTTTGATCAATCAGGGGAATAATCCAGTAGAGGCCGGGGCCGCGTACGCCTGCGGCGCGACCGAGGCGAAAGATGACGCCGCGTTCGTATTCGCGATCGAGTTTAAAGCCACTCAGGGCGAGACCGAAAAGGGTTAAAGATAGCCAAAGAC
>RDYZ01000175.1 GCA_004293855.1 Oscillatoriales cyanobacterium
CGAAGTACCGCTAGAATCCATGCGGAGGAAATAACACGGTAGTATGGATCGCGACAGAATCCGAAATTCTGCCTAAAATTCAAGGCATTTCGGACAACGTTAGGTGTAATAGTATCCGAGGCTACCTTTTCGAGTGCGTACTCAATGAAGAATTGTAAAGCATTTGCGATGCCCTCCAAGGTCTCGTCGGTTCCAATCCTTTGGATACGGATGAGTTTGTGAAGCCGTAGCAATGCTGGGTCGGGTCATCTGAGATCGTCTCTGCATCGATTACGATTTAGCGATTACCGTTGTGATCATTAGCCGCACACCGACAACCACTCAATTGGACTGGATTTAGGAGAGACAGCTCATCACGATGCACGATAGACCTTTAGCCTCCGTCTTTCGCCAACTGGGTAGTGGGACATTTCCGCCCGTAGTTGAAATTTTTGAACGCGGCAAAACCATTTTCTTTCCCGGTGATCCGGCGGAACGTGTCTATTTCTTAATGAAAGGCGCGGTCAAGCTTTCGCGGGTGTACGAAGCGGGCGAAGAAATTACCGTCGCGCTCCTGCGGGAGAACAGTGTGTTTGGCGTACTGTCCTTAATTACGGGACATCGATCGGATCGTTTTTACCACGCTGTTGCGTTCACGCCGGTCGAGCTGCTCTCGGTGCCGATCGATCAGGTCGAAAGCGCCCTGAAGGAAGATCCCCAGCTTTCGATTTATATGATGCAGGGGTTATCCTCGCGCATTTTGCAAACCGAGATGATGATCGAAACCTTGGCCCATCGGGATATGGGATCGCGGTTGGTGAGCTTTTTATTGATCCTGTGCCGGGATTTTGGGTCACCGAGTGAGGATGGCATCACGATCGATCTGAAGCTCTCCCACCAGGCGATCGCAGAGGCGATCGGCTCGACCCGTGTCACCGTCACACGCCTGTTAGGTGACTTACGTCAGGAAGGCATGATCTCGATTCATAAGAAAAAAATTACGGTTCACAATCCTGTGGCCCTGAGTCAACAGTTCGCCTAGGGGGTGGCCGTTTCGGGCCTGAGAACCGATTGTGCCTATCGTTGAGAGTCGATCTAGGGAGTATTCGTGAGCGATAAACCGTTGACCGTGGGCGATCGAGCCCCTGATTTCTCACTCCTAGACGGCGATGGTAACCGGATTACCCTTGCCGATCTACGGGGCAAAACTGTCGTGTTGTACTTCTATCCGCGCGACAACACGCCGGGCTGCACGAAGGAAGCGTGCGGCTTTCGCGATCGCTATGCCGATTTTCAAGCCAATAACATCGTGATTCTTGGCGTCAGTACCGATGATGCTAAAAAACACACCAAGTTTACGCAAAAATACAACCTGCCCTTTCCGCTACTCTGTGACACCGAGGCTGAACTTTCGATCGCCTACGGTGTCTATAGCCTGAAGAAGTTTATGGGTAAAGAATTTATGGGGATTCATCGCAGCACCTTTGTGATTGACCCCGATGGTCAGATCGTCAAAATTTACCGCAAGGTCAAGGCGGAACCACACCCGGCGGAGGTGCTCGCCGATCTGGTTCCTTCGCCTTGATCGATGCAAGCGATACGACATCGCGGGCGCGTGGCCATGCGCCCCGACGAAATTCACCATTTTTTTGATTTCAACCTGAAAATTCTTCCTCGTTCTCACGCTCTGCGTGGGCAACGGGCGAGTTAGACGCTTTGCGTCGTCACCAAACTTCGCCAAACCTCGTACCACCGGACGCAGAGCGTAGAAACGAGAAGTTCCTGAACTGAACTCACGTTAACGAGCAACTTGGATTACTTCAGGTTCAGTCGCGTACGCATGACGATGAAGCCAGCCACAAGCATAACCAGGGTCGGCATCCATCCGGCCATCCACGGCGGTAGGGCTCCGCTTAACCCCAAGGCATCCGATAGCGACATTAAGGTGTAGTAGGCCAAAATCGCCAAGACACAGACCCCAAACCCGCGCGAGGTGCTCGATCGCTGGGATTGAATCCCGAGGGTTGCCCCAAACAGAGCAAAGGCTAGACAGGCCATCGGTAGGGCAAACTTTTGATGGATGCGAATTTCGAGTTTGCGGATTTTGCGATCGCGACCGCTGAGCTTCAGGATTTCGAGCTGCTGAAACGACTGCACAAGGTTCATTTCGGCATAGTCGCGACGGCTGGTAATGTCGAGCGGCGCACGGGGAAGCGGCAAGCTGTGGGATTCAAAGGCCAGCACATTACGGTATTCTCCATCGGGAGAAATCACGTAGATTGCACCGTTGGTGAACGTCCAGGTTTCGGTCTCGGGGTTCCAACTGGCAGAGTCCGCTTGGACGAGCTGGGTGTAGTTGGGATCGGTGCGATCGAGGATCGTCACTTCCTTCATCACCCGACCATCGTAGGTGTCTGCATAAAAGAGCCGGACTAAGGTTCGACCTTTTTCGCCATTTTCACGCTCAACTTCCCGAATTTCTGGGTAGATAATATTTTCGTCGCGAAACAGGGTGTCTTCATCCTTCAAAGCTCGCAGCAGCGTCATCTTGGCTTCATAGCGAGCCTCGGGGACGATCGTCTGATCAAACGTGAAATTGAGCCCTGCAATGATTAATCCCAACGCCAGAGCCGGACGCACAATCCGCTGTAAGCTAACGCCGCAACTGCGCAGCGCCACAATTTCGTTATCACTCGATAAGCGAGAATAGCCCAACAGCGATCCCAGCAAAACCGCCATCGGCAGCGCGAGGGAAACGTAGTAAGGCAGTTGTAGCCCCAGCACTTTCAGGGCAATATCCCAGGAAATGCTGTTGTCACTCAGCTCGCGCACCAGCTCAAACAGAACTCCGATCGCCATGCCCAACGACGAAAAAGCGCCCAGCCCAAAGAGAAAGGGGGCGATCGTCTCCGACATGATGTAGCGATCCATGATCGAAAACGGCGTAGACAGACGATCAAGCAACGATAAACGCTCGTTCGAGGCTGGGGAGGACGACATAAAAATTCGGACGGAAGATATCGTGCGGTTAACGGTCGATCGTCGCCCTACCGACGATGGCAATACAGCTTAAAGAAATACTCAAATAGTGTAGCGGTCAGCCGACCGTTCAGGACACCATTTGACATCCTCCCCAGCCTCAAAACACAGGAATTCCCTAACATCTGAGGTTTTGGCGAAACACCTGAGAAAAAAACGAGAGTCATGCCATGGCACGCTCTCGCTCTACGTTAACTTTTGGGATGTAATCAAGTCACACAGACCGACGCGAGGATTCCCCTGAACTGACCCAATGATCAACGGATCGATCGGGGGTACTCCAAGGTCTCACTCAATCGCCGTAGATACTAGCATCGCGCTTCATAACATCAGGTTCTCCCGAGCGATCGCACCGGCAGGAACGATCGCTCAGGATAGGGATCTATCGCATCACCGTGCGTCAGCGTAGACCCTCCGCCTTAGTTGGCCGGAGTCACACTGGCGATCACACCGCCTTGACGACGAATGCGTTTGTACTCAGTGATGAGCTTATCGAACGGAACCAGGTAAACCTTGTTGCTGCAACGATATTTCGGCACGCGGTTGACCACATTCGAGCGGTAGCCCGTGGTTTCGATGCGATACATCTTGCCTTCACTGCCGACGATCGCCCCTTGCTTGTTGCGAGGATCGTTCGCCGTGGCTTGGAATGCCCAGCCATCCGAACCACCCGACGGAGCCACCACCGGCACCGGACGGTTTTGGATCGACAGACGGTTGAGGCGAGCACGATTACCCGATTTGCTGCCAACGTCGCTGCTAGCTGGGCCGCGTTGCAGTTGGAAGAAGTGGGTAAAGCTGACCATGCTGGTTCCCGCTGCGGTGGTGTAGCCACGCAGGTACGGAACGGTATCGTCACCGAAGTTTTTCAGGTATTCGTCGCTATCAATGTACGAATCGATATCGGCTTCAAATCCGCGATCTTCAATGATGGCAGTATGTTGCTTCACTTCTTCGTAACCATCGGGAGCGCGTCCAAGCAGGTGCTTGAAGGTGGCTTCGATATAACGGAAGTTCGAGCCGCTGTGGAAGAAGCGCGTGCGGTACAGCTCAGATTTAGCCACAGCACGAACGAAGTCACGAACGGTGTAGCGTCCATCTTTGAGTTTGGACTCATCGGCGACAAGACGCTCGCTGGTCATGACGTAGCTGTTACCCAAAACTTGCTTGTACACAGCACGGATAACGGCATCGAGTTCAGCTTCAGAACGCACAGACCAGAGTTCCGAAGGTGATGCATCTTCGTAAGGAGCGATACCCAATTGGGACGCGGCTTGGAAAGCCATATAAACTTTCTCCTGGATTAATAAAAAGGTTTTTTTGTAACAGAACGTAACGGGTTTTGATCAAAGGATATAGGTTCGATCGTTCAGATCCACGCCTGGAAAGACTTACGGTCAATTGGTTTTGAGCGATTGTCGAGATTTAAGCGTGGTCACTACGTATGGCAAAAGCTCATATTTGTAGATATCTATACCATTCGTATCTGTCTCACAAATAATAAACAGATGCAAACTTAAACGAATTTAAGAATTGTTACCTTGGCTGGAGATGGGGTTGTCCTATGGGTGGTATCGGGTACTGAAGACCTTGCGGGAGTTGTCCAACAGACGCGTTATCGTAAACGCAGTTTCGTTGGGTCAACACTCTGAGGAAACTTTGTCACGATCGTGGCGATCAGCGCTTAAGGGCAGGATTACAGGGCAGGATTACTATGTTGCGTCGTTACCCATTCCACTTACCGCGTATTTCTGAACAAGAACTCTGTAAGCTGCGTGAGAATTTGCTGAAGGAGTCGCAGTGTGGTGTTGATTATGTCGTGCTGTGTATTGCGGCCTGTGCCATTGCTTTTGGATTACTCGTCAGACGAATGCGGCACGAGACCTCTTGCAGCACCAAGTCGCTTGGCTACCACTCAGCAAACGGCGTCTTATCCTGTGGTCATCCCAGGTGCACGACTGGGGATGACCATCAGACATCACCCCACCTATTTTTTAGCTTCCACAAACGCCTGACAGCAACAGAACGGCTGTGGAGTGGGTACAGGCGTAGGAACAGGAGCGGGTACAGGAACTGTGCTCTTGCTGCCACAGATGACTTTTTGCAGTAAACCGGTAAACCCGCTAATCGCGTCCTGGGACGTGAACGCTTGACCACCCGTCTGCTGGGCAACGCGGGCGTATTCGGCCTCGATCGCCGTCTTGACGCTAGCCTTAACCCCGGAAGTCCCCATATAGGTATGTACTTTCACTTTGGCTTGGTTCGCGACACCGATCGCCCGAGTTGCAGCGTCGATATCGGCTTGATCCTGCTTTGAATTCTCGTTGCCACCCTCAAGCGACTCATCTCCGAGGAAGAAGACAGCACGGGAAGCGTTCGGTCTCCAGTTGAAGTTAAGCGCAATATCCTCGATCGCCCGAGCGCCGTCCTCTTGAGCTCCACCACCGACCACCGTCCCGACCTTGCGACCTCGCAGCGTCGATTCGGCAACTTTCGCCGTCGTCGTCAGGTAATCCCGAACGGTACGATCGAACCGAGTGCCCTTGAAAACGCCTTCGATGCCCACATAGGTCACCCGTAGATCCGACGGACAACTGGTCTTCGCCGCCTCGATCGCCGCCGCCACGGCATCACTGAGTGCCGTCGCCTCATCCTTCATTGACACACTCGAGTCAATCACAACCACCAAATCCACCGGAGGAATCACCGTCACTTCCTTCTGCGTC
>RDYZ01000446.1 GCA_004293855.1 Oscillatoriales cyanobacterium
GCGATCGATAACAAAAACTTTGCCGACCCCACACCGGGAACGATTCGCCTCGAAAAACCGGGCAACCTTGCACCCGAAACGAACAATGCAGCATGTGTCGTTCCGGAGAATGGAACCCTTCCCTTAACCATTGCGAACGGCGTTAATTTTGGTGGCAGCGACCCCGAAGACCCTACGGTTAATAAGTTTGAGATCACAGAACTACCGAAAAACGGTCAGCTATACGCCAATGCGACTGATGCAGCGAATCAGACCAATCCGATCACGGTTTTAACAACTCAATACACGCTCGCCGACCTACAAAATCTTGTCTTCGTTGCGAACGATCCCAACACCTTTACGGGTGATACGTTTAAGTACAAGTCGATCGATAGTGGCAACAAACCCGACCCGACGCCCGCTACCGTCACCCTCAAACCGTCACCCCGATCGAGCGACGGTTTCGAGACCATCTTTGACGATGAAAATACACCACTAAACCTTCCAGTCGGTACACCATCGGGCAATACCACGATCGAGAAATATCGCATCGAGACCCTCCCGGCGACCGGCATACTCTACATCGGTGATCCATCCCTCGGTAATACCGTTACGGCGGGTGACGAACTCACCCCCACCGAACTCGCAGCGCTCTACTTCGATCCGCCGATCAACTATGGTGGCGGTTCCTTTACCTACACCCCGATCGACAGCAACGGAACCGACGCGCCCACAGCAAAATTCCGCCTGAACGTCCCACCCAACACCGACAGCGCCCAAGGCATCGTTAATCCCGGCGAGACGATCGATCTCGATAACAACACCAACAACACCGGAACCGCCACGATGAGCAATCTCGTGGTCGCGGGTGCAGATCCGAATCAAGTTGGAGGCAGTGGCGAAGATGATGCCGTTGGCGGTACGGTCGTACCTGCGGGGGTTGACCCGCTCACCGACGGCGGCGATCGCATCGTGTTCTACGAATTCGACCTCGTAACCTTACCGACTAATGGCACGCTGTTTGTCAATGGTGTTGCGATTAATGGTAGTAACATCCTGTCGGGTGGTACGGCCACACGCATTCTTGCCAGCGATATCGATAAACTCAGCTTTACGGCTGCGACGGGCTTTGAATCTGCCGCGATCGAGTATCGCGCGATCGATACCTACGGAGCCGCTGATCGTACCCCCGCCCAAATCCTGCTCAAACCCACCAACGGCAACTTCCCGCCAGATACGAACGATGTTTCGGGTCTCATCGACGTAACGGGCAAACTACCACTAACCGCAGCAAGCCTACCCAAATTGGGGAGCACTGATCCCGATGATCCCGACGGTACGCCAGCGGATGACGGCGCTGATCGCATCTATAAACTCACTGAACTGCCACTAGAAGGCATTCTGTATC
>RDYZ01000054.1 GCA_004293855.1 Oscillatoriales cyanobacterium
GCGTCTGGGTGTGAAGGTGGCTTTTACTTTTTCGGATGGCTTTTTGGTCGATCGATTTGCGGATGATTTTCACAAGGTGGTTTCGGAATATTGCGATGTCATTTTTTGCAACTCTGACGAAGTTCGGAGCTTTTTCAAGGAGGAATCTCTGGAAGAGTGCGCTCGCAAGATGAGCGAGATTTCGGATTTGGCTTTTATCACAAATGGGGACAAAGGCTGCATGGTGGTGGAAAACAAACAGATTGTAGATGTGGCTGGATTTCCCGTAAAGGCGATCGATACTGTGGGTGCTGGCGATGCTTTTGCAGGCGGTGTTTTGTTTGGAATTACTAATGGTTTGAGCGCTGAAAAAGCGGCTCGTTGGGGCAATTATTTGGCTTCAATGGTGGTGCAGATTCACGGCCCTCGTCTTGAGGGTTCTCAGGCTCATTTGCTGAACCAGGTGATTTCTGGTTAGTAGTTGAAAATGGCGATCGCACTTTTTGTCGTAAGGGGCGATCGCCTGTGGAACTAATCGGATACAAATACATTAATCTACTACTTCAAAGGACAAGGAGAAGTTACCTAAAACGTTCTGTCAGAGTGAAAACAGTTTTATGGTGGAAAGTAGCGATAAATATCTTTCCGGTGAAGCACCCTGGCAAAAGTAACAGTTTCGCCATCAAAATAAAAACCTATTCGATAGTCACCAATCCGAAGCTGATAGGCATTATCATCCCCTTTCAATTTTTTCAAGTTAATAATTGCCTGTAATATCAAGTCCGGTCGATTAACATAACAAAAATTGTTCGTAGTGTGGACTTTAGTCCGCAGTATGTTGCGGACTAAAGTCCACACTACGAACCTTCAATGGGAAATGGGAATAAGCTACCTTATCGACACCCATCGCACCCGACACGATCGCCTTTTTCGTGTAGTACAATATAGTTATATTCGTGTTATACGCGTAACTATAACCGCATCATGCCATGTCACAGCCAAAGTCCCCAAAACCCAAAATGGCGACAATCCGCGAGATTTACGATCGCATTTTATGGGATAGTCGTTTAGACCATCGTGCCTTTAGCCTTGGTTTTAGCGATCGCATTTCTGGTAATATGCGGGAAAAGCCTTTGTCAGAATGGGCAGTCGATGGCGATATTCCCTGGCATCGGATTCGTTATGTTAAATGTGGGGAAACAATTGTTTGGGATCGCGATCGGCTGGTAGACTTGTTTACTACTGGAGAATTACCAGTCGCGGCATGGGTTGTCGCCACGGAAAATATAGAATCGGCAAACCAGCAACTGCAAATCGATCCTCAACAATCAAATCCCACCTTTGTGAAAGACTTCCCGACTAGATCTATTTACCAATACAATCAACAAAATTGGCAAGCCAGGAATTTGCCCTTAGAGTCGGTAACGATAACCAGATTAAAAATTGTCAGTTATAACGTATTATCAGATCTCTACGAGTCAGAACTTACCGAGACAGCCCAGCGAATTCCGATAATTATAGAGCATCTGCGTCAGTGTGATGCCGATATTATCGCCCTTCAAGAAGTAACACCGCGTTTATTAGAAAAATTATTAGCTGAGGATTGGGTTCAGGCTTATCATATCTCCGAATCTCCCCAAGGCGAAACGCTGGAATGGCACGGTTTATTAGTGCTATCGCGATTGCCATTTACTTTAGTAGAATATCGCTACTCGCCACGGAAGCGGGTATTAGTAGGAAAGTGGTTGCTGAATAGTAAAACTCTCAATGTCGCCGCCGTCCATTTCACCAGCGATTACAATAAAAATTCTGAAAAAGTCAGGTATAAGCAACTTAATATCTTGCTAGAATACCTAAACTCACAGCCGGGAGATTGTCTAATTGTTGGCGATTTCAATGCCAAAGACAACGAACCAGCAGAGATATTAACGACAAACAATTTTATCGATCTTTGGCAAACACTGCATCCCGAAGATCCGGGATACACTTTCCATCCCCAGGCTAATCCTTTGGCAGCATTAATGAGTCTAACTGGACTTGCGGGACGGTTAGATAGGATGATGTTACGGAGTCAGAACCGAGATTGGATATCTCGTCAAATAGAATTATTTGCCTGCAATCCCATACCAGATACAGAAGGAAAAATCTATCCCTCAGATCATTTTGGTCTCCTCACCCAACTAGAATCCATCACCTGTTTGCAAACCATCTCACCTGTCTATAAAAGTGCAGTTGTCATCATTCCACCGGATGACATTTTACCTGCAATTCAAAGTATTCGCCGCCGTTGCGATCGGCAATTTCATCGTTGGATGCCTCATATCAATATAATATATGGTTTTCTGCCAGAATCATATTTTTCAGAAGCAGCAGCAGCCATTACCCAAGCACTGACAAAACTAGAACCATTTACTATAACTTTATCAAACTTTGAAACTTTCACGCACTCTTCTAGCTGTACGGCATGGTTAAATCCGATTCCTCAACCTGCCGATCCACTGCATCAATTACAAGCAATACTTCAACAAATATTTCCGCAATGTGATGAACAAAGTAGCAAATCAGCTAACGGATTCACACCCCATTTAACTGTAGGTCAATTTGACACAACCGAAGTCGCCAAAACCGAACTTTCCCAATGGCATCCAGTCAAATTTCAAGTAGACTCGATCGCCCTAATTAGCCGTCGCGATAACGAACCATTCGAGATTAGATATCGGATACCTTTAAAATCGGCAACTCCCCCAGAAAATCCCGGCGCAAAAACACGAGAAAATGAGTCTAACTTATCACTAATACAAATAATCAACCAACTCGATCCAAAACTAAGCCAAACACAGACACTGCATCAAGAACTAATTCAGTCGATCGTCACCCAAGCCTGTCAAGAATGTTTAGGCTACCAACCATTATTACAGCAAATTGGATCGGCGCGGATCGGCATACAAAGCAGCCACAGCGATTTAGATTTACTTTGTATAATTCCTGCCCCTTTAACAGGAGAAACATTCCTCAAACAGGTACAAACTAGATTAGCAGGATTGTGCTATTGCTCCCAACTGGTAAAATCGGGGAGAGTACCAGTATTGAGAATGGAAATAGAAGGAGTGGCAGTCGATTTACTCTCTGCCACAACCCTCGGACAATTCCAGATAATTGAACCATTATCTCAAGAGGCTAGACCATTTTTTGATGCCGTCAGTTGGAGTGCCGTAGTAGGTGCTTTGGAAGCGGATTTAATGGTAGATACAGTCAGCCAACATTTGTCCTGGGATTTATTTATAAACTTGTTAAGGGCGGTGCGAACCTGGGCGAAAGCACGTCAGATTCACGGTAATGCTTGGGGATTTCTCGGTAATTTTTCTTGGGCATTACTGACAGCTTGGAGTTCTATTCATAGCGAACACTTAAACCTAGATATATTACTTGCTCATTTTTTCCAAATCCTCAGCCAACACGATTGGACTCAACCAATAGCATTAACTGAAGCCGGAACACAGTATCAAGTACAAAAATCGCGGGAATGGTTGCCTGTAATTACATCGATCGCACCTTGTCAAAACAGTACCAGAAATGTCACGCGATCTACCGCAGAAATATTGCGCCGCGAATTGGGTCGCGGTGCAGAAATTGCGTCGGAACTATTGGCGGGAAATACCGCTTGGACAACTCTATTTGAGTCCGTTGATTTACTGGAACAATCAAATGCGTTTTTAGTATTGACGGTAAGTAGTGCAGAAGTTGGTAATTTAGAAAAATGCGGCGGCTGGATTGAAGGTCACATAATTGGATTAGCGATCGATTTAGAGCAAAAACTAAATATTTCTGTCAGACCTTGGCCTGGAATTCGGAGAAGGCAAAATCTAGTTAGTGTCGTGCTAGGTATCATCTGTAATATAGATGAAGATTCTGGTGCGATCGCCCAAATTAGCAATGAGTTTATCGATCGGTTCAATGCTGCTAACGATTGTAGCAGTATCTTGCAGATCGAGTTGTGCGATCGCGACTCATATCATGTCCAGTCGGGTTGGTCACATTGTACCTCATCTACCTGAGAAAGGCTACAGAACCCATTTGACATCTTTTCTTGAACAAGAAAGGCAGATCGATCGGTCGTCTGGTGTAACTCAATGGTAAAATTGTAATTCAACTGTAGCGCTCCGATGAATTTGCATCCTACATTCCCAAATAAAAACTCAAATTAGCGCCTCCACCGAGTCACTAACCTACCAGCGTTATCTGCGCCTAGCAGTTTTTAAAGAAATGGATTTACCAAAATTTTTATGAATATAAAATGGTCGATAAAAAACTTATTTCGATCGCAGAACTTCTGGATAATTGTGCTAGTTGTGGCCATCTCTAGGATTGTCTTAAATTCGCAGCTTGACGAGTGGATTGGTGTAGCGCCACCTTCAGCAGCAATCGAACGTCTCGCCACCGCCACCACCATGACGCGGGAAGCGCAACAAATTTTCTACCGGCAAACTCCAACCATCGAACCCAAGCAAACCTTCTTTAAAATCTGTCAAACAAAAGAAAAGGTGAAGGATACCTTAATTATCTTTGGGTGCTATTTCACCAACGGTAAATCGGGCAAAATCGCGATTCAGTCGGTTACAGACGATCGATTTCAAGGCGTGATGGAAGTGACAGCAGCCCATGAAATGCTCCATGCCGCTTACACTCGCCTCAGTCCATCGGATCGCGACAAGCTAACACCCCAACTCAAACAAGCTGCTTTGCAAATCAAAAACGATCGCTTGTCTAGCATATTGAAGCAATACCAGCAAAAGGATATAGCTTTGTATGTTAACGAATTGCACTCGTATCTGGGGACAGAACTCGGCTATCTCGGCGATGTCGAACTCGAACAATACTATCAGCGTTACTTTCGCGATCGCCAACAAGTGGTAAAGTTAGCCGATCTGTCTCAAGAGATCGTGCGAAAATTAGATGAGAAATCCCAGCAACTCAAACCTGAAATTGAGACCTTAGAAGCAAGTCTCGCACAAACCAAGCAAACAATCAAAGAGCACAATCTCGAACTCGGATCGAAGAAACGCAATCTAGATGCGTTGCAATTGGATTTAATGCGTTTTAAGGAACAAGCTGAAGAATCTTACCGACAGGGTAACGGCTCTCCAGAAAAGGTGTTTCAGTTTGAACAAAAAAAATCTGATTACAATCAAAAAGTGCAAGAATTTAACGATGGAGTGCGCGAACAGCAGGAGCGCGTTGCTGCTTTTCAAGAGCAATTCGATATTTACAAGCAGAAAGTGAACGATTACAATGCAATTGCTCGTGAAGAAAAAGCCCTCTTCGACGATCTCAAAGCTACCCCACCAGTCAAGCTCGAAGCCCCAGCCGGCCATGATTCCCATCTTGCCAAATGAGATCGTGCTCCCTATTAGGTACGTTGTTGCGCTTCAGCGCTCTTTGCTAATCTTAGGAAAGAGCGCTAAAGCGCAACTACATACCTTGACCTATTGGTAGTTTTATATATCCTATCCTGACAGGAGGGTTTTATTGCAGTCACACAAATTAGGTACGTTGTTGCGCTTGGGCGCTCTTTGCAAATATTAGGAAAGAGCGCTGAAGCGCAACTACATACCTTAGCCTATTAGTAGTTGTATATATCCTATCCAGAAAGGACGGTTTTATTGTAGTCAGACAAATTAGGTACGTAGTTGCGCTTGGGCGCTCTTTACAAATATTAGGAAAGAGCGCTGAAGCGCAAC
>RDYZ01000447.1 GCA_004293855.1 Oscillatoriales cyanobacterium
TCGCGGAGTTTTTGATAGCGATCGCTGGGTGCATAAATCAGCTTGTGATACTGGTCGATCACAAATTTGGGGTGGTGGGTGATGATGGCTTCACCATGATCGAGCAGGAGGGCGCGATCGCACAGTTCCACCACTTTAGACGCCGCATGGGAGACAAACAGCGTCGTACAGCCCCGCGACTGCAACGATTCAATCCGGGAAAAACACTTACGCTGAAATGCTTCATCCCCCACAGCAAGCGCTTCATCGACCACCAAAATATCCGGATCAACGCTGGTCGCGACGGCAAAGGCCAGCCGGACGAACATCCCACTGGAGTAGGTTTTTGCGGGTTGATCGAGAAAATCGCCAATATCGGCAAAGGCGGCGATCTCATCGAACCGCTCTTCGATTTGAGCGCGACTCAGCCCGAGGATTTGACCATTAAAAAAGACATTTTGCCGCCCTGTAAATTCGGGATTAAAGCCGCTACCGAGTTCAAGCAGGGCGGAGATACGGCCCTGAATTCGAGTCTGGCCAGAGCTGGGCTGAAGGGTTCCAACAATAATTTGCAGCAGGGTACTTTTACCCGAACCGTTACGTCCGACGATGCCAAGGGTTTGACCCCGAGGGATATCAATACTGACGCCTCGCAGGGCTTGAAATTCGCGATATTGCTGACGGCCAGGAATGAGGAGCTCTTTGAGCCGATCGCTGGGTCGATCGTAGCGACGGAACGATTTGGCAATATTATGAACGGAAATAGCAATATCTTCCATAGAGTCAGCGTTTGGCAGGGTAAACGTCAGCTCATCGACCCGGCTTCACCCCCACAGGCGGAGGATTGATGAACACCATTTTCTGACTATCGTCTCATCAAGTTGAGCGCAGAGCGAGAGGATGGGTTGTCTGGGGGCGGGCGACGTTACGGTTTACGGTGAGCGTACCAACACAAACCAAAGACATCGACCCAATACGGCACAATTGGCAAAGGTAACGACTTTAGTCCTAATCTATCCCAGTACTGTTGCTGATATTGCCATGAACCTGACCACGTTGCGCCCGATCGTCCGTCGCTTTGCCCGTATTCCGGCCCGTGTTGTGCCGACTAGTGTTGCTTTGGGTGGCTTTTTCGCGGTGATGGCGGCTCAAATGCCGGTACAGGCGGAGCTATTTTCCATCGATGTGAATCGATTGAATCTGGATCGATCGCAAGAAAACTATGAACAGTGTGCCAGTCAATTGCTCAATCATGATCTGGATCAAGAGACGATCGCGCTGGCCTGTGCGACGGCCTTTACACCGACAGAACTGGCGGCCTGTGTGAGTGAGATCGACGATGCGACTGACATTTCGGCGGCGGATGCGATCGATGCCTGCCGAGAAGTGCGCCGCCCTCTGGAT
>RDYZ01000055.1 GCA_004293855.1 Oscillatoriales cyanobacterium
CGATTGATCGACGGGTTAACGCAAGCTATAGCTGACGAAATAGGCGTCAGACACCCACAGGGAAAACTCTGGCCTATCCGTCAGACAGGCGAGAATCCATCTTCGATTCCCTTAAAATCCCTGCTCACTTTCTAAATAGATTCTCATTTAGTAAATTCATGCTTAGTACTGTTCGACGTTGGAAATATCAGGCGCTTGCACTCTGTAGTGCGCTGTTGGTTGTGGCCTGCTCCGGAGGGGAAGTCACACAGCCTAATGCGAGCGATCCGACTGCCGGAAATACTCCGGTCAACGCGGAGATGAATCTCTACTCATCACGGCATTACGATACTGATCGCGCCCTCTACGACAACTTCACCGCCGAAACGGGCATTAAGGTCAATCTGATCGAAGCAGACGGCGATGAACTGATCGAGCGGGTGAAAAGCGAAGGCGAGAATAGTCCAGCGGATGTCATCCTGACGGTCGATGCGGGACGTCTCTGGCGAGCCCAGGAAGCCGGAATTTTTCAGCCGATCCAGTCTGAAATTCTCACCAAAGCCATTCCCGCAAACTTCCGCCAAGCTGATGGCCTCTGGTTTGGTTTTTCATCTCGTGCTCGTGTGATTGTCTACAACAAAGACAAGGTTGATCCGTCGGAGCTTTCGACCTATGAGGCGTTAACCGATCCCAAATGGAAGGGACGAATCGCGATTCGATCGTCGAGCAATATGTACAATCAGTCGATGGTCGCGTCGATGATTGATGCGGATGGTTTGGACGCGACGGAAGCATGGGCTAAAGGATTGGTGGCAAACTTTGCCCGTGAACCGGAAGGCAACGATACGGATCAGATCAGCGCTGTGGCCGATGGCATCGCCGATATTGCGATCGTCAATAGCTATTACGTGGCCCGTTTGGTCAATTCGGACGACCCGGCGGATCAGGAAGTGGCGAGCAAAATCGGCATGTTTTTCCCGAACCAAGAGGATCGCGGCACGCATATCAACATTAGCGGTGGTGGTGTCGCGGCCCATGCTCCCCATCGTGACAATGCGATCGCCTTTTTGGAATATTTAGCCAGTCCAGAAGCGCAAGCCCTCTTTGCTGATGGCAATAATGAGTTCCCGGTGGTTGAAGGAACCCCGCTCAATAATGAATATCTTAAGGAATTTGTCGATCGCAAAGTCGATCCGGTTCACGCTGAAATCATCGGTAAGAATAATGCAGCGGCGTTGCAACTGATGGATCGTGCCGGTTGGCGCTAATCGCGGTTAATGTGCCGCTGGGTCGGCCATTCTGACCGATCGCGGCTTTGCCTGAATTTCGTTTAAATTTTCCCTCGTTATGATTCGGCTCGTTAGTTTTAACGAGCCTTTTTTTGTTGGGGCAATGGCGATCGCGATCGAATGGCAAGATGTCCAGATTTACCAGATTTATAGGTCGAGTGCTGCCATTGCCGCCTTGATCAAGCGATAAAAATGGGGTTGCGAGACCGTCACCTCCTTCGCATCCTCCCGACTCGTGCCCAACAGTCCCGTTTGGCTACCCTTGAACACCGACAACACCTGACCGCGATCGTTACGAATGCGGAGTTCACGACCGCGATCGCTCGTATAGAGTCCGCAGTTGTAGGTACGGGATTCATACCGAAAGGCGGTATGTTTGAGGCGTTTGGGCGGTGGAGCGGCTGGGGGATCGATCGGTGTGGGTGGGGTGGGGGAGTGATCGGTGTTCGCCGTGTTCGCCGTCTCAAGGATCGGACGATCGGGGTACACGACCCGCGTCTGATCCGTGAGTCGTGCGCCTAACACCTCCAGTTCGAGGCTGACGTTGCCGTTCCATTCCTGTTCACGGAGCTTGAACGCCACATCCAAGGGTGAGGGCAAGGGGCAATAGTCCGCCCAGCCCCAGGCGATCGCCTTCAGGTCACGGATGCCGGAGTGGGTGTCCTGCTGGAGCCGCAGTTTCAGGCCATCCTTACCCACCTTGCTTTGCTCGGCGATCGTCACATTCGAGGCCCAAAAAACTGGATTAGGATTGCCAATACCACAGGGATGCAGGCGATCGATCTCGCGATACAAATCCAGATCCAGGTCATCAAACTGCGCTTCAGCGTCGATCACAATCAGTGGTTTGAGATCCTCTGGCTTTAAGCATTCGTGAGCAAACCGACTGAGGCGATCGCGAAAAGCGTCTAAATGCTTCCCCGCCAGCGAAAATCCACCAGCGGCAGGATGACCGCCGTATTTTCCGAGTAAATCACCGCAGGCATTGAGCCCTTCAAACACATTAAATTCGGGGATGCCCCGAGCAGAACCACGGATTTCCGTTTGTTCTGGGTCTTCATAGGTTCCAATGAACACCGGGACACCGTAGCGTTCCACCAGTCGCGAGGCCACAATCCCAATCACACCGTGATGCCATCCCGGCTGTACCACCACCAGCACCCGATCGCGCCGAATTTGTGCGACGCCATAGGACTCACACCAGTCGATCGCCGCTGCCTGAATCTCCGAGCACATCGCTTGACGTTCTTTGTTCGTCTGCTCGCAGACCATGGCCTGTTCGAGGGCGATGCCCGGATCATCCGTTGTCAGCAATTCGATCACCGCTTTTGGGTCACCGATCCGACCGATCGCATTAATCCGTGGCCCGAGACGAAAGCCGATCGCATCCGGCTTTAAGGCTTGTTTGCTATTGGACCCCGAGACCTGGGTTAGGGCTTGGATGCCAGGAATTTGAGAGTGGGGAATGAGTTTTAAACCCTGCTGTACCCAACGACGGTTCACGCCGGTTAGGGGAGCGAGGTCGGCGATCGTGCCGAGGGTCAGTAGTTCCAGCATGGGAAGCTGAATTTGTTGCACTTGGCCGTACTCTTCCGCCACACTCATGGCGAGCAGGTAGGCCACCCCAACACCGGCCATCCCGGCATAGGGTGAGGCGCGATCGATCATTTTGGGGTTGAGGATGGCGGAGGCTGGGGGAAGGGTTGCGGGGAGGTCGTGATGGTCGGTGATGATGACATGCAGGCCCCGATCGCGGGCGTGTTGGATCGCGTCGTAAGCTGCGATGCCGTTATCAACCGTGATGATGAGGTGAACGCCATCATCCGCCAGACGATCGACGATACGCGAGTTAATGCCGTAGCCGTCGTTCATGCGGCTGGGAATGGCATAGTCAATGTCCGCGTTGAAGCTACGCAATGCCCGCAGCAGGAGCGCTGTGCTGGTCATGCCGTCCGCATCGTAGTCACCGCAAATGGCAATTTTTTCCTGGTTGGTAATGGCGTTGTGGATCAGGTCGATCGCGATCGAAAGATCGGCAAAATCGTCGAGCGGGTCGGTGAGTTCAACGCGATCGGGATTGAGGAAGCGTTGGGCGTGGTCGGCGTTGTGATAGCCGCGATTGTGAAGCACACGGGCGAGGAGCGGCGGCAAACCGGTCGCAAGGCTAAGTTCGGCGATCGCCCAGCCCGGTGGGTCGGCGATTTGCCAACGTTGATCGGGGATGCGAGGGGTGGGGCTGGGCATGGTCGATCGGCTGGAGTTATCGGTTAGGGGTCGGCTTTCTCGCTGATCTTAGGTGGCAATTTAAGCCACAAGCAAGGGTGAAGCATGGCCCCACCGTTGAGGTGTCAGGCTTGAGGCGTTGGGACAAAGGCATGAGATGAATGCAAATGATCGTAACTCAGCTCGTGTAATCCCCAGTCACGATGAAATAGTTAGATTGAGGCAAGATAAACCGGGGATTCATTGCGATTCACCACGATTCACGGCGATCGCCGAATCCTCTCATCTTCATAGATGATCTCAACCCATAATCAAACGAATACACCATGACTGAATCGACGATCGAATCGATCCTGCACGAAAATCGAACCTTTGACCCGCCCGCGACCTTTGCCGGAGACGCCACGATCGGCAGTATGGCGCAATACCAAGAGCTGTACGATCGGGCCGCCGCTGACCCGGCCAAATTTTGGGAAGAACTCGCCGAATCCGAACTGGATTGGTTTGAGAAGTGGCACACCGTTTTAGATTGGCAGCCGCCCGTTGCCAAATGGTTCGACGGCGGCAAGCTGAATATTACCTATAACTGCCTCGATCGCCACCTCACCACCTGGCGCAAAAACAAAGCCGCCATCATCTGGGAAGGCGAACCGGGCGACTCACGCACCTACACCTACGCCCAGCTCCACCGCGAAGTCTGCAAAGCCGCTAACGCGATTAAAGCGATGGGAGTAACCAAGGGCGATCGCGTCGGGATCTATATGCCGATGGTTCCCGAAGCGGCGATCGCCATGCTGGCCTGTGCGCGAATCGGTGCGGTGCATAGCGTTGTCTTTGGCGGATTCAGTGCCGAAGCCCTGCGCGATCGGCTCAATGACGGTGAAGCCAAACTCGTGATCACCGCCGATGGTGGCTACCGCAAAGACAAAACCATCCCGCTCAAATCCGCCGTTGATGACGCCCTCGCCAACAATGCCGCCCCCAGTGTCACCAATGTCCTCGTCGTCCAACGTACCGGCGAAGCGGTAACCATGCAGGAAGGACGCGATGTCTGGTGGCACGACCTGGTCAACGCCGCCTCCGCCGACTGCCCGCCCGAACCGATGGACAGCGAAGACATGCTCTTCGTCCTCTACACCAGTGGTTCCACCGGCAAACCCAAGGGCGTCGTCCATACCACCGGTGGTTACAACCTCTACACCCACGTCACGACCAAATGGACATTTGACCTCAAAGACACCGATGTCTTTTGGTGTACCGCCGACGTGGGCTGGATCACCGGCCACAGCTACATCATCTACGGCCCCCTCTCCAATGGCGCGACCTCGCTGATGTATGAAGGCGTGCCGCGTCCGTCCAATCCCGGCTGTTTTTGGGACGTGATTGAAAAATACGGCGTCACGATTTTCTACACCGCGCCGACCGCGATTCGTGCCTTCATCAAAATGGGCGACGACCTACCCGAAGCCCGCGATCTATCGTCGCTGCGTCTGCTGGGAACCGTCGGCGAACCGATCAACCCCGAAGCCTGGATGTGGTATCACACCGTTATCGGCAAAGAAAAATGCCCGATCGTCGATACCTGGTGGCAAACCGAAACCGGCGGCTTCATGCTCACCCCCCTACCGGGCGCAACCCCGACCAAACCCGGTTCCGCCACAAAACCGTTCCCTGGCATTCTCGCTGACGTGGTCGATCTTGATGGCAACTCCGTCGGCGCCAATGAGGGCGGTTACCTCGTCGTCAAGCATCCCTGGCCGAGCATGATGCGCACAGTCTACGGCGATTTCGATCGCTTCCGTCGTAGCTACTGGGAACACATCCCCGCCAAAGACGGTAACTCCATGTACTTTGCCGGAGACGGTGCGCGGAAAGACGCGGACGGTTATTTCTGGGTGATGGGTCGTGTGGATGATGTGATTAATGTTTCGGGTCACCGTCTCGGCACGATGGAAATTGAATCGGCTTTGGTCTCCCATCCGGCGGTAGCGGAAGCCGCCGTGGTCGGCAAACCGGATGATCTCAAAGGTGAAGCGGTCGTCGCTTTTGTGATTCTTGATAATGGCTATACCGGTGGTGATGACCTCTCCAAAGAGCTGAAAGCCCATGTCACAAAAGAAATCGGCGCGATCGCCCGCCCGGACGATATCCGCTTTGCCGAAGATCTGCCAAAAACGCGATCGGGCAAAATCATGCGTCGCTTGTTGCG
>RDYZ01000056.1 GCA_004293855.1 Oscillatoriales cyanobacterium
GATCGCTCTGCCCCGCTTCGCCGATCGCAAATCGAACAACTCCTCGATTCCGGTGACATCGAACAAGCATTAGCGCTCCTCGATGCGGAGATGAGCAACGAATTTATTGAATACCTCCATCTTCGCCAGAGCGATATTAACCCCAACAGTTCGAGCGGTTCGGGCAATACCGACGACAATATCAACCTGGAAGCGATCCAACTGGCACAAGCAGAATTGCTCTCCGCGCAAACTGCAACCGGAACCGTACCCGCGATGGTGTACACATTCGCGGAAACCCATCGCCTCTCGATCATCATCGTTCCGCCCGAGGGACAACCGATTTATCACTCCGTTGCGGTCGATCGTGACACCCTCCTCAAAGCCACCAGCGACTTACAAAATGCCCTCCTGAATGCCCGTCTACGCCGCACCAACTCCCACCTGATTCCGGCGCGTCAACTGTACGATTGGCTGATCGCGCCCATGCGAGATGACCTGGTTCGCTTGGGCATCGATACCCTGGTGTTCGCCCTGGATAGTGGCTTTCGTGGCCTCCCGATCGCGGCGCTGCACGACGGCGATCGCTATCTGATTGAAGACTTTGCCATCGGCTTAATTCCCAGCGTTAGCCTTGTGGACTTCACCCCCAACAACCTCCGCGAAGCACCGGTATTGGCGATGGGAGCCTCTGAATTTATCGATCTCAGTGCGCTTCCGGCGGTTCCCTTTGAGGTGGACTTCATCTCCCAACTGAGCGACGGGCGCAGCTTCCTCAATGACGAATTCACCTTCAACAACGTCATCGACCAGCGCGACAACTACCCCGCCCCCATTTTGCACCTCGCCACCCATGCCGAATTTAGTACCGGGGAGTTTTCCAATTCCTACATTCAGCTCTGGGATCGCAAGCTGGGCCTCGATCGCATTCGTGAACTCAACCTCAATGATCCACCGGTTGAAATGATGGTGCTGAGTGCGTGCCGAACGGCGATCGGCAATGATGACGCCGAATTGGGATTTGCCGGGATGGCCGTGCAATCCGGGGTGAAATCGGTGGTAGCGAGCCTGTGGTACGTCAGCGATGCGGGAACCTTGAGCCTGATGAGTCAATTCTATGAAGCGATTCACAGTGCGCCCACCCGCGCCTTTGCCCTCCGTGAGGCTCAACTGGCGATGTTGCGCGGTGAGGTCGTGGTGCAGGAGGGGCAGCTCGTCACCTCCCGTGGTTCGATTCGTGTCCCGGATAATCTCAACCTGGGAACTAGCGATTTTTCCAATCCCTACTATTGGGCGGCCTTCACGATGATTGGCAGTCCTTGGTAGGCTAAGGTATGGTTCTGCCGGGTTTGGTGTGGGCTGAGTCGGGATGGTTGGACCCGATCGCACCCGATCGTTGCGGGTCGCCATCCTATCCCGTCCGATCGTTCACCCAGTTTTCACCCTGTAACCTTGCGCTCACGCCTTGATCCCGACTCCATGAATGCACTGCTCTCAACCCTAGCTCTGGCCTACCGTACCATCCTCCGCAATCCCAACTATCGCGGCTGGGTGATTCTGGGGTCATTGATCTATCTGATCAGTCCTCTGGATGTTTCGCCCGATATTTTGCCGTTCCTGGGACAAATTGACGATCTTGCTCTGATGGCGCTGCTTGTTTCGGAGTTATCCAAAATGCTGGTTGAGTCGGTACGCGATCGATCGCTGTTTGCTGGATTTCGTCAGTCAGTTAGCCCAACGGCAGCGGCCAATCCCACGGCTACCGACACAACTTCAGGCCGGACCGCCGCCTCAGACGTGCACGAGACCCAGACGATCGACGTGAAAGCGACGATCGTTGATTAGGGTCGGTTGATTCGGACGATCGGTGACTCATCCGCAGCGGTCTGCCGGATGAACGTGAGATCAAACGGGGATCAAACGGGGAGACCTACGGTCTAGCCCGCCTGTCGAAGGATAGCGCCTCAGATAGGATTCGAACCTATGACCCTCCGCTTAGAAGGCGGATGCTGCTATCCACTGAGCTACTGAGGCAAATTATTCATGCTAAATGACATTAGCAAAAATTTTGTACTTCGTTACCGGTGTTGAGCGGCTTGTGTGCTTTCTTCATGATTGATTGACATACCGTACAGGATTACGGCTCGGTTACCGTGCTGGGATGGTGTTGGGATGTGGTGTTGGGATGTGGTTTGACGATCGTTGATTCAGACCGTATGAACCATAGTGCAGCGGTATCCCGCCGGTTTGACGCCCGATCAACCTCCGATTGATCCCCGCTCTGGAATAGGTCTGTCGGATTGGGGATAAATGGTCGGTTGTGCTTTCGATTCTACACAAAACCATCGCAATTTTAGGTGGGATGCGGTCGGACGATCACGGGGGAACTGGTGGTCGGGTTGGACGGAGGAAACGACCGACGACCGATCGCTGCGATCGGCCCGGAGCCTCGGGATCTTGCATCGGGTTAGGCCAGCTTGAGGCGACACCGATCGCGATAAATCTGGGCGGCGCGATCGTCCGGTGCGGTCACCAAACACCGCTCAAACCCAATGTGTGCGGCCTCAAAATTGGCTTGATAAAAATCAAAGACCGCTTGCTCAAAGATGGATCTCATTTCATATTTCTGCGATCGTAACTCCGACGGATCGCCATCAAACACCTCAAAAATCGATACGGCCTCAGATTTTCCACGCACGGTCACATGGTCGATCGTCCGTAAACAGTACACCGCTGGATCTTGGAGTTTGGCAACCACATGATGGGTAATCAGCAGGGGTGTACCGTACACCTTGGTGAGTTCTTCGAGGCGTGAGGTGAGATTGACCGTATCGCCCACCACCGTGCTATCCATACGCAAGGTTCCGCCCACTGTACCCAGCATTAACGAGCCGGTATTGATCCCAATCCCGATCGTGATGGGTTCAAGGGCTTGCTGAGACCGGGCATTGTTATAAATCGTGAGACGCCCGAGCATAGCGATCGCCGCCTGTAGCCCGTCATCGGCAGAGTTGGGAAACAGCGCCATGATGGCATCTCCGATGTATTTGTCGATAAACCCGTCGTACTCTGCGATGATCGGCTCCATTTGCGAGAGGTAATCGTTAATAAAGCGAAAATTTTCGGCGGGCGTCATCCCCTCACTCAGTCGTGTAAAGCCGCGAATATCCGCAAAGACGATCGTCATTTCACGTTCAACACTATCCCCCAGTTCCACATCCACAATGCTGTCTTTTTGCAGGAAGCGTAAAAACTCGCGCGGCACAAAACGCCCGTAGGCGGAACCGATTTTAGACAGGTTGAGGTGGGTGTTAATGCGGGCGAGTAGCTCTTTTTTGCGAATGGGTTTGGTGAGATAGTCATTGGCTCCAACGCTTAAGCCTTCCACAATATCTTCAACCTGATTTTTCGCGGTGATGAGCACGATCGGTAATTGGGTCGGGGTGTAGGTCTCGCGCAAAATTTTGCACACCTCATACCCCGTGAGCTTGGGCATCATCACATCGAGCAGCACCAAATCCGGTGGATCATTGGCATCGATCGCGGCGATCGCCTCGCGTCCATCGGCGGCGGTGGTGATGCGATAGCCCTCCAGGGAGAGATGATTCAGCAGCACCTGTTGATTAATCGGCTCATCGTCTACGACCAGAATATGAAAGCGGGCGGTTGTGAGACGAGGAGGAGCGGGGGGGTTGTGGGGGTCGTGGGGGTCATCCAAACCGATCGCCCGTTCAAAATCCGTGAGCGTGTCGGCCAAGGCCAGGGGTTTGGCGGGTGAGCTGGCAGCGGCGATCGTGGCGGTCTCTGCGATCGGGAGGGTAAAGCAAAACTGCGAACCAACCCCCGGTATCGAGGTCACAGAGAGTGTCCCCCCGTGCAATTCCACAAATTCCTTGGCGAGGGTCAAGCCCAGCCCTGTCCCCCCATATTCGCGGGCTGTGGAACCGTCGGCCTGTTCAAAGTAGTCAAAAATCCGGGTTTGCTGTTCGGGACTGATGCCAATGCCGGTGTCGATCACAGTGATGGCGAGCTGACGCGGGGAAATCTGGCTCCCATCGCCGGAAGTGTGGAGGGGGTTGGAATCCCGGAGTTGATCGCCGATCGTCTGGGGATCATCCGTCGTGTTGGGTGTGGGGCGGTGGTCGGCGGTGGCGGACGCTGCGATCGCTGTGGGCTGGGGCACGATCGCCGCTGTGACGCCGATAAAACCGTGGTCGGTGAACTTAATCGCGTTGCCGATTAGATTGTAGAGAATTTGTTGCAGCCGATTTTCATCCGCATGAACCAGGGGAATATCGGGTGAAATCGCATCGATTAGTTCGATCGATTTCTGGTGAAGCTGAGGCGCACAGAAGGCAAACACCACCTGTACCGCTTCCCGAATCCCGACGGGCTGCGGTTGAAGCCGGATTTCGTTGTAGCGCAGTTTGGAGAAGTCGAGCAGGTCATTAACCAGGGTGGCGAGCCGGTAGCTGCTTCGGACAATGAGGTCGAGATTCTGGCGTTGGTTCGGGGTTAGATCGCCGGTAGCACCGTCCAGCATCGATTCTGCAATCCCGATCGTGCCGTTGAGGGGGGTGCGTAGCTCGTGGGACGTGTTGGCGAGAAACTCATCCTTGAGCCGATCGAGCCGCTGAAGTTCAGCATTGAGCCGACTCATTTCAGCATTGCGCCGTTCGAGGGCATGAAATGAGGCTTGAAGCTGTCGCGACATGCGGGTAAAACTTTTCGCCAGTCGTGACACTTCCCGCGATCGCAGCGCCGGAATTTGGGCCGCCGTCCATTGACCTCGGGCGATCTGCTCGGCGGCCTGACTGAGTTGACGCACCGGGGTCGTAACCCAACGCACAATCAACACACCAAACCCGATCGCGCCGAGCGCCGCCACGCCACAGAGCAGGATCGTCATGCGACGACTGGCGTTAATTTCCGCCATAAAATCCGATTCCGGCACGATCGTAATAATCGTCCAGTCCAAACCGCGCCCATCCCGAAACGGTGTTGCCCGAACATGCATGGTGTCGCCCCGTACGGGGTACACCGCACTTTGGGCCCTGGTGATGCGCTCAAATCCACCGAATTCCGCCTGAAGCTGCTGCGCGACACTGACGATCGCCGGATTCCGACTATCCGTCAGGGCAATACGATCGCCGTTTTCGTCGGCCACACTTTCCCCCGTCGAAATTGCCACTAGGTCGCCCGACGGTTCGATAATGGCCGCGTAGCCACTTTTACCGATCGTGAGTCCATCCAAAAATTTGCTGATGTTGGACAGTTGCAAGGTCGAGGCCAAAACTCCAATCAGTTCATCCTCCTCGTCATACAGGGGGATCGCCGGTGCGATTTGCAAAACCCCCAGATGGGCCGAGGTAAAAATGGGACTCCAGGTGGGGCGACCCCGCTGCACCGCCGCCAGATACCAGGGTCGATCGAGCGGCGTATAGGGACTCGAACTATCCTGGCGAATGCGTTGACCCTGGCGATCGAGCTGGTAAACCACCCGCAGCGGCGCCGTACGCGCATCCCGTACTTTGCTCACCATCCCCTCCGGCAAATTTTGCACCCCGAGAAACTGCCCATCCGCACGCCCAAAAAAGAGATAGTCAACCGCCGTATAGAACTGAAGCTGGGAAAAGAAATGCTGTTCGAGGGCCGTTAGATCCTGGGCATTGAGAACGTTACTCGTAATTGCGATCCCGTTTGCCTGCAAAATCAAGTG
>RDYZ01000057.1 GCA_004293855.1 Oscillatoriales cyanobacterium
GTCGAGATACAATTTCCATCATGGCTGATACTGGAATGCTTCAACTCTAGTCTCAGCCTTTCTTCTACTCTCTGACAACCCCGTCGAACTCACGTCATCATGGGTACGATCCATCATTTTGCTCACGGCGAGTTCTGGGGGGATGGCAGGGTGATGGGAGCCGATCGTGGCGTGAAGTTAACGCCCTAACTCTAACTCATCAAACTTGCGGCGGACGGCTTGGATATCCTGCCACATTAACCATTTGGGTTTTCCAGCTTCGCGGGATGGATTCCGCAGCAGGTAGGCCGGATGGAAAATGGGCATACAGAGATAGCCTTGCCAATCAAACCATTGACCGCGAATTTTCGTGATGCCTTGCTTGCTGGCGATCGTCGCTTTGACGGCGGTTGCACCCGTCAGCAGGATAATTTTCGGGTTGACAAGGCGGAGTTGTTCGAGAAAGTAGGGCTTGCAGGCGTTGATTTCCTCGGGGGTGGGGTTCCGGTTTCCCGGTGGGCGACATTTGGCAACGTTGCAGATGTAGATCTCACGATCGGTGCTGAAGTTGACAGAGGCGAGGATTTTTTCGAGTAATTCACCCGATCGCCCCACGAACGGCAAACCCTGTTCATCCTCGGTTTGGCCGGGTGCTTCACCAATGATGACAATCGGTGCGTTGGGGTTACCGCGACCGATGACGGCATTGGTGCGACCGGCGCTCAGGCCACAGCGCTGACAGTGTTCGCAGTGGTGCGCCATGGCTGCGATGCTGTCGTAGGTTCCCGGCACGATCGGCACGCTGGCACTGAGGGGGATCGCGTCAAAGTTGACCGAAGATGCGGTGTTGGTTGCGCTGGGAGGCGCGTCAGGAGCAGGGACGGCACTAGCGCCGAATAGGTCGAGTTGGGAATCTGAAGCCATAGATCAAGCGCTCAAGGGCTACGGTGCGTTACGGTCTATCATCATTTATCGCATTAAGCTGTGGATTTTTTGAGCGGTGATCCCTAGGCTGTGTCACGCAAACTGCGAGCCTGTTGGGCCAACACCACACCCACGCCGGTGAGTAACACCAAGCCGATCGCGCCTGCTAAGGGATTGCCACCGATACCGGTGATCCATTCCGGGGCTGTCCCAGTGTAGTCCAGCAGTTGACCGACCGTGACCACGTAGTAGGCCCAGACCAGGCCGCCATGCAGCCCGATCGAGCCACCGAGCCGATCGCGTCCGATGCGTTTCGTCCACCCCAACAGCAAACCCAACAGAACCAGCCCGAAAAATTGCGGCCAGGTGCTGCGGATGAGGTCAAGGGGGCGGAGGTAGTGCAACACCGCAAAAATGATCGCGTTGAGGGGAAGGGCGATCGCCTTGCGATAATCGCGGTGGAGTTCGTCCCAGATCCACCCCCGAAACACCAGTTCTTCGGCGCTAGCCACCGCGATCGCGATCGCTCCTCCCTCGATCACAATTCGCCCCAGGGTGGACGGTAACGTTTGCCAAGTGACCCAACCGCAGAGGGTTTGGAGGCTAAAGGCAAAGATCACGATCGCCCAGCCCAGCCCTAGATTGCGTCCCAGTTCGATCGCATTGGCACGGGTCCACACCACACCATAACGCTGGAGCGATCGGGGTTCGTTATGCACCCAACGCCCCCAAAGCCGGACGATCGCGACAAACTCGGCATACAGCACCAGCATCGACAGAATCGACACCCAATCCGGATCGCTGACGTAGGCATAAATGGGGATGGCAAATGGCAGCCACACCGCAGCCAAAATCAGCATCACCGCCAGAATACGGGCCAAGGCGGGCCAACGGGAAAGGCGCTGCAATACAGAATGGCGCATCAAGCTTGGGTAGAGAGGAAATGACTAAGGTTCAGACGTCTCGCTGATGAGTGCTTGAAAGGTGGGATTCGATCGCAAACTTTCAAGGGTTGGCTCATTGACCGCGAGGGTGATGTAAGCGGCATCCGCCTCGATCGCCCGAGCCAGCCAGGTCAGAGCAGCGCGAGGGTCATTACTGGCCGCATAACCGCAGGCTTTGCGAAACCAAAGATAGGGCTGTGGGGCAATTTCCAGGGCTTGATCGTAATCTTCGATCGCCTCAATGTAGCGCTGACGGTTGTAGTTAATATCGCCCCGTGCCGACCACAATTCAGCAATATCGGGATCGAGGAGGATCGCGTGGGACAGTGCCTCGTAGGCATCATTAACGCGCCCTAGTTTTTCCAGGGTAATGGCCCGATCGCGCCAAGCGCCGAGGTGGTTGGAGGATAACCCGATCGCCTTATCGAAGCATTGCAACGCTTGCTCGTAACGCTTGAGTTTGAGGGTGGCACGACCACGATCGTGCCATGCCTGGACGGAATTTGGATCAAGCTTCACGGCCTGACTGTAGGCGGCGAGGGCTTCCTTATAGCGTTCCAGTTGCATCAGGGCAAAACCGCGATTGTTCCAAGCGTCGAGGTCATCCGGTTTGAGGCTGGTGGCTTTCTCAAAGGAAAACACCGCCGCGTTATAGTCACCCAGCTTAATCAGGCTACTGCCGCGATTGTTCCAGGCTTCGGGGTAGTCATCTTTGAGGTCGATCGCCCGATCGTACGACGCGACCGAGGCTTCGTACTGCTCAAGATTAAACAGAGCGCTGCCGCGATTGCTCCAGGCTTGGTAATAGTCTGGGTTGAGGGCAAGGGCGCGATCGTAGGCATCGACGGCTTCGGTGTAATCACCGGACAAAAACAGCGCATTGCCACGCCGACAGTAATCCTCCGGCGAAATCACCCCCGCCGCTTCAGCGCTGGGAATGGCGGTGCGGCCATTGGCATCGGCGGAAATGGTTGCCAGGTGTTCAAGGCTCACATCGCCTTCAAGGCTGTCAATTCCCGGCAGTGAGGGCGCATCGATCGTCGTTTCCAGCCGATCGCGCACCCCCTCGACCACGGATTGCGCATCATCCATCAAGCCCTGAAGTTGGACGATCGCGTCCGCCTTGAGCTTGGTGATCTCATCAAGGTAGGCATTGGCGCGGGTTTCCAGCTTGCTCAAGACCCACCAAACGCCGATCGTCCCTAGGGCGGGGATCACGGACATAACGATCAAAAAGGCAAATAGGGTAGTGCGCTGGGGGGGATCATCCTTATCGGAGCTGGCGCGTTCCCGAACACGCTCACGCGGGTCGGCCTCCTCGTCCTGGGCGATCAGCATTTCCGGTGGATTGGCAGTGACTGAGGACGATCGACGGGATGCGACCGTGAGCGGTGAGGCGGCGGCCGTCGCGGCGATCGCGGCATGGCCGATCGTCAACAGTGCCAACAGTAGGGATGTGCTGGAGATCATCCGAGCTATCCCGGACGATCGGCGATACGGTGAGCGTAATAATCGGTAGACCACGGGCTGCGATGCTTGCTGAAGAGAACTCACTGGACAAAACTCAACCGTGACACATTCATCACGACATCTAAAACAATTTCGAGATCAGGTCAAAACCATCCAAAACCATTACAAAACCATTGCAGAACGAATGAGGGACAGGTTTCAGCGATAACGTCATCCATCCACTTCACCTCACCCAGAAAAACGCGATGATAAGGAAATACGCACAGTCTTGGCGGGGTTAGCGGTCTGAGTCGTTACCATACAGATGAAGTCTCCCCTCGGCGTTTATGGTTGGATGTACCCGACTCTACCGATCGCCTGACGATCGCGCCTGCATCATAGCTGATTCCTGAAGCCGAGCCTGAGCGTGAGCCGTCGATCCCATTCTCGGATCGCGTTCTCCGTTCCTCAGGAGTTGAGGGATTATCAGAAACGGGTTTGAACGATGGAGTGACAACTGCGATCGCCTTTTGTGTTTTGTACTTTGTGCTTTGTACTTTGTGTTTTGTAAGTTTGTCAGGGCGTGAACACCCGGCTTAACGGTCAACTTTCACCTATTGAACCGCATCTACTGCCTTTAACGCTAACGTTTTCTCAACCACACTGAATCATGGTCAGCAACGCAACATCTGCCTCCTACGATCCGGCCTACAGTATCCTGCGAGCAGAGTCTGAACCGTTACGTGCAATTTTTTCACCCCGATCGATGGCGATTATCGGAGCCAGCGAAACCCCCGGTAGCGTCGGTCAAACACTCCTGCGGAACGCGATCGCCAGTCCCTTCGGCGGTACGGTCTATCCGGTTAACCCCAAACGGGAAAGTGTCCTGGGGATCGAAGCCTATCCCAGCGTCGGCGCGATCGGTAAACCGATCGATCTGGCGCTGATCGCAACCCCCGCGCGGACGGTTCCCAGTGTGATCCGCGAATGTGCCGCCGTGGGTGTCAAAGGGGCGATCGTGATTTCGGCAGGCTTTAAAGAGGTCGGTGCAGCGGGGGTTGCCCTCGAACAGGAGGTGCTGGCCGAAGCCCGCAAGGGTCACATGCGGCTGATTGGCCCCAACTGTTTGGGCGTGATGAATCCCCATCTGGGTTTAAATGCCACCTTTGCCAGCACGATCGCCAATCCCGGCAATGTGGGTTTTATCAGCCAGAGCGGGGCGCTGTGTACCTCGATTTTGGACTGGAGTTTTCGTGAAAATGTCGGCTTTAGCGCCTTTGTTTCGATCGGCTCGATGCTGGATGTGAACTGGGGCGATTTAATCTACTACCTTGGCGATGATCCCAACACCGACAGCATTGTGATGTACATGGAATCGATCTGTGATGCCCGATCGTTCCTGTCCGCTGCCCGTGAAGTGGCCCTGACCAAGCCGATCGTCGTGATCAAAGCCGGACGCACGGAAGCCGCCGCCAAGGCTGCCACCTCCCATACCGGAGCTTTAACCGGCAGTGATGACGTTCTCGATGCCGCCTTTGAGCGCTGCGGTGTCCTGCGGGTGAATACGATCGACGACCTGTTTAACATGGCGGAAATTCTCGCCAAACAGCCCCGTCCCAAGGGTCGCAAGCTAACAATTCTCACCAATGCCGGAGGCCCCGGCGTCCTGGCAACCGATGCCCTCACCCGTGACGGCGGCGAATTGGCTCCCCTCAGTGACGAGGTGTTAAACGAGCTCAACGCCTGTCTGCCGCCCCACTGGAGCCACGGCAACCCGATCGATATTCTTGGGGATGCCGACCCGGCACGTTACGCGGCCTCGGTGGCCGCAGCGGCAGATAATCCCGACAGTGACGGCCTATTGGTGGTGTTAACGCCCCAATCAATGACCGATCCCACGGCGATCGCCCACGAGCTCACCCGGTACGCCGACTCAAAAAAACCCCTCCTAGCAAGCTGGATGGGGGGTGAAGTAGTTGCGGAAGGTGAAGCGATTCTGAATCAGGCCAATATTTTCACCTTCCCCTATCCCGACACCGCAACCCACGTGTTTAACCTGATGTGGCGCTACTCCGAAAGCCTCAACGGGTTGTACGAAACGCCGCGCATGTTGCCCGAAGGTCAGGTGAAGCGGGAGTTGGTCACCCAGACGATCGCGGCCATTCGCAACTCGGGACGGACACTGTTAACGGAATTTGAGGCCAAGCTGGTACTGGCGGCCTACGATATCCCGACAGTGGAAACCCGGATCGCCAGCAGCGAAGACGAAGCCGTTGCCGCTGCGGATGAAATCGGCTATCCGATCGCCATCAAGATCTACTCCGAAGTCATCACCCATAAAACCGATGTGGGTGGCGTCAAGCTCGACTTACCCGACGGCAATGCTGTCCGAGCCGCCTAT
>RDYZ01000058.1 GCA_004293855.1 Oscillatoriales cyanobacterium
ATTCATTGGGAGTATGCGTTTGCCCTGTTATTTGAGGTCGGAGGCTTGCAAAAACTCCGACCTCTTCCCGTTTTGAGGAAGACCCACCACTTTTTCTGGGGCTGAGGATCTAAGCCGTTCCAACGCGTCAACCCTTTGATATAGCGTCGATTGAGCCGAGACCGTCCATCAAAATGTCAAATAATGCTGCGAAATGTTCCGAAACGGTCACCTTTATGCGTGAAATTCTCGGACAGATTGTCACTTTGGCTCTATGATGAGTAAACGTTACTGACACTGTATCTAAGCTCTGGCTCCTTGCAGACGTTCGACCTCTTGTCGAGCCCACCCAGCAAACCTTTTGTTTGCCGTTCTGCACCCGAGATCCCGACGCAAGCCGCACAGTGTACAGTGGGCGACGCCACACCGCTGCCACTATGCGCGATCGGTACGGCAAGATGCCAGGACAAGAGCTCGGTACGGACAATTCGTGCCAGCCAGAGAGCAGCACAGATGCTTGACCGCTAGAGCAGCAACTCGAACTTTGCTTCGCTAACAGCCTCTATCTTGAGAGTCCGATGGTCTCTCGATCGTAGTGCTGTGGTATTTAAGCGATTCGGGGACGACCAAGCAGTGCAACACGCAGTTAATTAGCTCGCATCGAGTGAAGAATTCGATACGGACGGACTGTCACCGCTCCAGCGCCACCACTCAAGCTTCATGACTTCTAAGGCTTCCTTGGTTGCCTTAGGTTTGACTGACCTCCAACGAGATCAAACGAGTGACTTCTCTTCAGTTCGCCATCTGCGCCCTTGACACGTCCAGAAATTATCACGAACCCTTCTTATCTAATTCATGACCCTGACTGCAACCCCGCAAGAGTCCACCGAATCGACCTCAACCACCACCCTGAATCCAGAAACGATCGCCGATATTTCGGCTCGCGTGTCTGATGTTCCTGAAATCATTGAAGTCAAGTCTAAGGCGAAAACTGATGACATCTATACTGACCAAGATCTAGAGCCCCAACGCCGCGATCGTCCGGTGATCAAAGGATACACAGACATTTCCTCCGATGATGAGTTCGACACAGAACTTGAGCTGGAGGCTGACCCAGAATTGACCTTTGAGCATTTTGGTCTCAAGGAAAGTATTCTGCGCGGCATCAAAGAAGCGGGCTTCACCTCCCCGAGCCCGATTCAACAACAAGCCCTCCCCATTGTTCTCAGTGGTCGTGATGTCATTGCGCGAGCCCAAACCGGAACCGGTAAAACGGCAGCCTTTGGTTTGCCGTCGATGAACGCCATTACCGGACGCGGTGGTGTTGAGGTGCTCGTCATTGTCCCGACCCGCGAGCTAGCGTCTCAGGTCAGTGATGAGCTGTATCGTCTGGGGCGTTATGCGAATTTCCGTACGGTTGCCGTTTACGGTGGACAGTCGATTAGCCGTCAGGTTGATCTGATTCGTCGTGGTGCGCAGATTGTGACCGCAACGCCGGGACGTCTGCTCGACCACCTGAAATCGGGACGTTTGGATAACTTCAATCCGTCGATGGTGATTCTCGATGAAGCCGATGAAATGCTCGATATGGGCTTCCTCGACGATATCGATGAAATCTTTAACTACCTGCCCGATAGCCGCCAAACCCTGCTGTTCTCGGCAACCTTGCCGCAGGCCATCCGTGACCTATCTCAGAAAATTCTGAAGCAACCGGTCACGATCGACGTCACCCCGAAAGGTACGACGACGAATGATGATATTACCCAGCGGTACTACGTCATTGAAGAGCGGGAGCGTGAAGGCGCACTGGTGCGGTTGATCGATACCGAAGCTCCGAATAAAGCGCTGATCTTCTGTCGAACCAAGAAAGAAACCGATATGCTCTGCACGACCCTGGTGTCGCGCGGATATGCGGCTAGCTCGTTGCACGGTGACATGCAGCAACGTCAGCGGAATGAGGCGATCGAAAACTTCAAGCGTGGACGGATTGATCTGCTGATTGCGACGGATGTGGCGGCTCGTGGTTTGGACATTAACGATGTCAGCCACGTGTTTAACTACCACATCCCGTTTGACAGCGACAGCTATGTGCACCGGATTGGTCGCACCGGTCGTGCCGGTCGTAAGGGTACGGCGGTCACCTTGGTGACACCGCTGGAGTTCAAGAAGCTCACCCGCATCATGCACACCTCGGGCGCACCGATCGTCTATCAAGAAGTGCCGTCGATCGGCGACGCGAAAAAGCTCTATCACAATGAGCTGATCACGAAGCTGGAACGTCAGCAAATTAAAGAAGAAGCTGCCGAACTCCTGCAACGCATCGAAGAAGACATTGATGTGTCGCAAATTGCCTGCAAGGCATTGTCGATGCTCCTCGAAGATCGTTCGGTCGATGGCCCGAGCAAAATTGGCTTCAGCTTAGAAGAAGTGGAGCACATGATGCGCCGTGCGAAACGCACACGGGGTGCTGGTGGTGCTGGTGCTGGTGGTGGCTATCGTCGCCGTGCCGGTGGTGGCGGTGGCGGTGGCTATCGTCGTGCCAGTGGCAGCAGTGCCGGTGGTGGTGCGCGGACCAGTTATGCTCCGCCGCGTCGTCGCAGCGATCGCGATCGTGATCGCAACTCCTCCAGCCGCTAATTCAGTCAGCCATGACGAGACCTGAATCATCACCCAATCCACCGTGTTGTGAGCGGGGGATGATTACACCCTAACTTCAGCTCAACGGCTTGAGAAAAGCCCGCGAAGGTCGATTTGACGATCAACCTTTGCGGGATTTTTGTTGGGATTCCATATTTTTTCGACTCTGGTGCGATCGGTCGCCCAAAAGTCACTTACAGTGAGGGAGTAGCGATCCGGATCGCACGTCCAGAATTAACGTTTAGCCCCTTGTTCGTCTGATCGTTCCTGACTCTTCCCAAATCATGATCGACATCCTTGCGGCTCTCTCAGCATCAGCCGCCGCAGGTTTACGCATCGGTCTTCCTTTGCTGCTTATTGGTCTACTCAAAATCAATCTTTGGGTCAATGTACCTGTGTTGTCGAGGTTGTCTCCCTCGGTTGTCATTGGTGTTTTGGTCAGCTTGTCCCTGTTTGAGATCTTTGCCTCCAAAAAACGGATTGGACAGCGTGCGCTACAGCTAATCCAACTGACACTCAGCCCGATCGTGGGTGCCTGGATGGGGATGGCGACCGCGCGGTTTACGGGCTTGTCGGACTGGATTGTGGGGACGATCGGAATTGTGGGGGGGTTATTGGCTTTGGTGTTGCAACTGGTACAGGTGGGCTGGTTTTTTCGCTTGAGCGGTTTGCCGTTGTGGGCCAATCTGTCCCAGGATTTACTGTGCGTGATTTTGGTTCTGTTTGCCTTTGATGCACCGCAGCAAGGGGGGCTGATTGCCCTGTTGATGCTGTGGTTAGCGATTCGGAGCTCATCGGCGTGGTACCACTGGTATCACGACGGTCGCCGCTAATCCTGTAACCCTCGGATTTTCAGATCTTTGCACCCTCAACGATCGGCTGCGATCGAGAGGCCAAAAATAGGGTGAGGTCGTCATCGGCGCGATCGGTGACACGTGGTGACGCTAGGAAGCGTTCCAGCTTGGAGCAGGCTAGATCGAGATCTGCCGTTTGGGAGACAAATTGAAACAGGGGACGAAAAAAAGGTGGGTGAGGTACGGCTTGGGGAAAGCTGAGCGCCAACCGCTGGAGACCGTCGGTCATCACCGCAAGGTGTGTTAGTTCGCCGTGCCAGGTGGAAATCTGGAGGGTGTCCCGTGCCGTTTGGGAGGTAATAAACGTGGTTTCATTGGCGTATTCACCGTTGCTGGGGACGGTTAGGGCGATCGTCTGCTCGGTCGTATCATTGACGATCGCCGCACCATCCCCGACTTGGATCGCGATCGCCGTGCGATCATCAGCGATCACCGCCACCAACGTCGTCGCTAAATCGGCGATCAACCAATTTTCCTGTTCTGCTTCTTGGTTGATCGCCTGCAACACCTGATCCACCAGAGCTTGAGCGCTCGATTCTAGGGGCGAAGGGTGTGTGTGGAGCAGATCCTGATCGGTGGCTGCGATCGCTTCACTCCCCCCGCAGGGTTCATCCCGACCATCGGGATGATGATGCAATTGGGCTAGCAGGTCATCGGCTCGATCGCGGAGAAATTCCGTCGCAGTTTTTACCGCGAGCACGGAGCCCCGATCGCTATGCAGCGCCGACCCGGCTCCATCCGCCACCGCCACCACGATCGTCCCCGAGGACAACACCGCCCAATCGTAGGCATCTTGACAGGGAACACCACAGCGTTGATGGCTCGTCCCGCAGATCGACGCCGCTGCAATGTGCCAAGTGGCTGGGTTTTCGGACATTACACCGCTCCCCAACCGGGTGGCGGTAGCGGCACTTGATCTTCGGGCTGTGAGTGTGACACGCGCTGCATACTGGTCGAAAGCCAAAGAAACATTTCGCGAAACTGCAACCCCTTGAGCTTGAGCGGCGCACGGACCACCATATTCGAGAGCAGCTCCATATTGGCATTCTCCACACCAACGGCGAAAAAGGCGACTCGTTTCGCCGCTTCTTCAGCACGAATGCGCCGGGTCGCCTCCGCGACAATCTCCGGGGTTTCCCCTTGGGATTCACCGTCCGTAATCAAGAAAATCCAGGGTCGATAGTAGGAAATGCCGCTGTTGCGATACTGCTGTTTACGATCGGCGATCGCCTCAAGCGCCGCTGTTGCCGCTGTACCGATACTGGTTAAACCCTGGGCGGTGAGGATGGGCGCTTCAAAACGATCAGCCGTGATGAAATCCTGCACGATTTTGACGTGACTATCAAAGGTGATCGTCGCGATTTCGACGCGCTTACGGGCGAGATCGTCAGAGTCGAGCGCTTCACGAAAGGCCGCCAAGCCTTGATTCAGGGCGGCGATCGGTGCGCCGGACATGGAGCCGGAGGTGTCGAGCAGCAGCACGCAGGGACAGCGCGGCTCGGGATTTTCGGCGAATTCGACGGCAGATTCGAGGTCGATCGCAGTGTCGTGCATGGTCGGGTGGGAGGAAGGGGGAGCGGATGCCTTTAACCAGTATCGCGATCGGCGGGCGTTGGGTAAAGGGGCAAGTTCGACAGACCGGGTCAATCGTGGACGTTTTGCATCTGCAAAGCGGGGTCTCAATCTATTTTCTGGATCGAGAATAGCTTTTGATTTAGATCGCTTAAACCACAATTAATTCATGAATTGAATATTCTTGAAACTTAAGACAAAGCTCAAAAATATCACCCATTTTGACTGTAAATTGAACAGAAAGAATGTCTGGATTGGGTTCAAGCAAGCTGGATATCGAGTTGGAAACGATCGGATGATTGTGCAAATCTACGATCGAGAGACTCAAACCCTGGGGCAAAACAACCGATTGTAAAGGTTCGTCAGGTTGTAGGATGACGCTAACTTTAAGGTATTGAATCTTGACCGGTTGCGATGCTTGAATGTCATGCAATATTTTAAGATTTTCAGAATCTCCTACCACCTCGGACATTCGATGATCGCAAGGGATAACTTGCAAATTTAGTAGAAACGACAGATGGTCTAAATCATTGGATATCGTCACAGATTTGACCAGCGATAATTCCTGCATATCCGAAGAAGTCTGATAACGACCGGTCGGACTACGTACGATT
>RDYZ01000059.1 GCA_004293855.1 Oscillatoriales cyanobacterium
GACTCTGACGTTGATCCTGACTGTGATCCTCTTGATGCCAAGCCGTCACGATCTGGTTCGCCAGTTCCACAGGCGATCGATGGACGATCGCCGCGAGCCGCTGGGCGATCGCGCAACGATACCGCACCCGCAAGGCTTGACGATCCAGCGTCAGGGGGATTGGCGGTCGAGCCTCACTCCACTCCGTGAATTGGGCCAAACCCTCACACCGTCCGATCTCCTCGATGAGACGCGATCGCACCAAAGCGCCAACACTCGGTAAACTAAATCTCACTGAACTACCCCTCACGTTTGCCGCACCGCGTGCGCCCTACCGTTGACCCCGCCCGTAAACTTTCGTACCAAACTCCAACAGGCGATCGCCACCAATCGCAGCCGCCTCGTCGTCGGTCTTGATCCGAACCCGGAAATGATGCCCGGTGGTGACGAGTCTGGCGAATATTTGCATTATCGTATCGATGACTTGCGGGCGTGGCTACGACAGATTGTTGCCAAAACCCACGATCGGGTTTGCGCTTACAAACCGACCCTTGGTTTTTACCTCGCCCTAGGCGCACCGGGCTTAACCCTGCTAGAGGAAATTTTGGCCGAGATTGCCACCTGTGGCACGGCCTCCAATTCCTCTGCCCACGCTTGCCATATTCCCGTCATTCTTGATGCGAAACACGGCGACCTGAATACCGGTACGGCGATGGCGCGGCTGGCCTTTGAGCGCTGGAATGTCGATGCGATCGTCCTCGATCCTTACGCGGGTCAGGATGCGCTAATGCCCTTTGGGGTCTATCCCGATAAGGCTGTATTCGTCAATTGTCACACCTCCAACCCCTCCGCCACGGCGATTCAAAATTACCCCAGTCCCGATCGTCCGCTGTACCAGCAGGTGACTCGTGAGGCACGGAGTTGGGGCAGCGCCGATCGGTTAGCCCTGGAGGTGGGAACCTCCGATCCGGCGGTGTTGGCGGCGATTCGGGCGATCGCACCGGAGCGGCTGATCCTCGCCCGGAGTATTTGGAGCGAAGGCAGTGATCTCGATGCATTGCTCGAGGCCGGTCAAGACGCCCAGGGTTGTGGATTATTGTTGCCCGTCCCGCAGGATTGGTTACGCTGTGATGACCTGGATTTGCGCGTTGCAAGGCTGAATTTGCATGTGGACGCGATCGAGCGTATTGCTCGCCATCGATCGAAGCAAGTCGATCGTGACCAGCGCCGCCACCCCGCCGGAACTCACACCGCGATCACCTCAACCCCAGACGCCGCGATCGCCCCGCCGCGATCGTTCGATCCGGCCATCCTCGCCCAGGTTCTCCCCACTCGACGCGCTCTCATTCGTCAGCTCTACGACTCGGGTTGTGTCCTCTTTGGTGACTTTGTTCAGGCCGCTGGGGAAACGTTTCCGTACTACATCGACCTACGGCAAATCATTTCCAATCCGCCCCTGTTTCAGGCGGTTCTCAATGCCTACGCTGAGATCCTCAAAACTTTGCACTTCGATCGCATCGCTGGGATTCCCTACGGTTCACTCCCCACGGCGACGGGTTTATCGCTAATGCTCGAACGTCCGCTGATTTTTCCGCGCAAGGAGGTCAAGGCACACGGCACACGCCGCGCGATCGAGGGCGAATTTCATCCCGGCGAGACGATCGCTGTGATTGATGACACACTCATTACCGGCAAAAGCATCATCGAAGGCATCGGCAAACTCGAATCCGCTGGTCTGCGCGTCACGGATTTGGTGGTGTTAATCGAGCAGGGACGCGGTGTGATGGAATACATCGCCACCCACGGCTACACAGCCCATGCTGTCCTCAGCCTGACGCACATTTCCCACACGCTCTACGATCTCGGCTGCATTAACGCGGAACAGTTCGAGGCGATGCAACACGGTGATTCAGAAATCTTGAACTGAACGTCAGCAAGCCACGAGGGCAAACAAGCTAAGATAAAGAATGCATTTTGCTGATGGTCGTATGGTCTCTGAAGTGACCGACGTTCCAACATCCGTATTACTCTGCGAGCGTTAGAGTGATCGCGATCTGGAAACCCCCATCGAATTGCATCCGCCTTTCAGAATAACCCAGCTCGATCGCACCCCGATCACTCCGTAGCAGGGCTATTCGTATCTCCGTTTTATCCTCGATCGGACACACCCCCGGTTAGCGTCGCATGAGCATTTCCCTAGTCAACGTCGCCAAATACTACACGGACCAACCGCACCAAGCCCAAGCCCTGCAACGGCTTCAGGAACAAATCGCCCAGGTGCGTCCCGATTTGCTCGCCGATGGGTCGATGTTCATGAAAATTTGGCGACAAGAGGCCGTTGCCACGCCCGCTGTTAAGGCCGCTGCCCAGGCTGCCCAGCCCAAAACCTCCGCGAAAACCAGTGCGCGATCGGGCAAAGCTCCGGTGAGCAGCAAAACCGCTGCGAAAACTCCCGCACCGGCCAAAGCCGCAGCACCCGCGAAAGCAGCAGTTCCGGCCAGCAAAACCGCATCGCCCCCGGCCAAAGCCCCAGCAGTTGCCACCTCGAGCGGCAGCGCCACCCCCTGGAAAAAAGCCGACGGTTCCGTTCATCTCAACGTTCCGTTTCTCTCGCAGCTCGACAACACGAACAACCCCCACGGCTCGTGTAACGTCACCTCCGTTTCGATGTGTATGGCCTACTTTGGGCAGCCGCAACAGTCCGGCGGCAAACAGCTCGAAGATGAGTTGTACGAATACATGACCAATAACGGACTATCGCGCCACTCGCCCGATGATCTGCGAAAAGTGCTGATCCAGTACGGTTACAAGGATGATTTTCAGCCCGATGCGAAATGGGCTGAGGTGAAAGCCTGGATCGATCGCGGCAAACCCTGCATCACCCACGGTTGGTTTACCCAATCCGGTCACATCATCTGCATCATTGGCTATAACAGCCAGGGCTGGATCGTTCATGATCCCTATGGAGAATGGCACAAAGACGGGTATGACACCCAAAAGAGCGGTGCAAACCTGGTCTACTCCTACGCCATGATGAAAGATGTGTGCGGCCCGGATGGTGATCTGTGGATTCACTACGTCGATGGCAAAGCGGGACAAAATCCCCCCAGCGCTGCGGCGCCTGCTACCACGGCTAGCAGCTCGAAAGCACCGGCTAAAGCTGCACCCAAGGCCACAACGAAAGCCGCAACGAAGGCGAGTCCAGCGAGCACCCCGGCGAAGAAACCGGCGACGTTGCCGGTTAGCTTGAATGCATTAATCGATAGCGGTGTGACGTTACCGTTCTCGCAGGTGGCGAAGGTCAGCACTCTAACGAAGCAAGTCCAACAACGTCTGATTGATCTGAAGGTCTTGCATGACGTGGCCGATGGTCTCTATGGTCGCAAGACGGAAGGGGCGCTGGTGAAGTTTGCTCAGGCGTTTAATTTACCGGGCGATCGCATCTCTCCTGAGTTTGCCAATACCTTGCTCACGGCGAAGGAAGTTCCTGGCATGGTCTCGGGTAAAAATGACTTCATCGACCATGAAACCGCTGCGAAAGTCATGGGCGCCAAACTCAGTGATGTGGATATGTATCTCCCACCGCTGATCGCCGGTTTGGACGGCAAAAAGATGCTCAATAAACCGACGCTGATTGCCGCACTCGCAACGATTTCCGTTGAAACCAATGGCTTCCAGCCGATTCGCGAATGGGGCGGTGATAGCTATTTCCATGAAATGTATGAAGGCCGATCGGATCTGGGGAATACCCAACCGGGCGACGGGGTGCGCTACCACGGGCGCGGCTTTGTGCAAATCACCGGACGTGCCAACTACCGCCATTACGGCCAGAAAATTGGCATTGATTTGGAAGGAAATCCAGATCTAGCGCTCGATCCCGATGCAGCCTCGAAAATCTTGGTGGAATATTTCTGGGAGCGATCGGTCGATGAACGCGCCCTGGAAGGAGATTGGGAAGGCGTACGCCGTGCGGTGAATGGGGGACTGAATGGTTGGGATCACTTCTGGCCGGTTGTCCAAAAGTTCTTGGCCGTCATGTAAACCCCGATCGCCTCTCACCGATCCCGTGTCCTGCCCGTATTTCCCGATCGTTGTCACCTTTCCTTGCGGACTATGAGCATCTCTCTCGTTAACGTCGCCAAATACTATAAGGGTCTCACCCAGCAAGACGAAGCCCTCGCCTACCTCGAACAGGAGTTACGCCGCACCAATCCCGAATTACTCGATACCAATTCGGAATTTGCCACGATTTGGCGTAATCCGGGTGGTCAGGCCGCTGCCCAAGTCGCCACGACCAAGCCCGGAGCCCCGTCCCAGGTTAATTTGCCGGTTCCGTACCTGTCACAGCTTGATAATGTCTATAAACCTCAGGCCACCTCTAGCCTGACCAGCGTTGCCATGTGTATGGCCTTTTTTGGCCGTCCCGCTCTGAGTCAAGGCATTCAACTCGAAGACGAGCTGTTTCAGTACTGCGAGAAAAGCGGACTTTCTCGGCAGTCTCCCCACGATCTCGCCAAGCTCATTCAAGCCTACGGTTATAAGGATCGCTTTGACCCCAAGGCAAGCTGGAGTTCGGTCAAAGATTGGCTCGCAGCGGGTAACCCGATCATCACCCACGGTTGGTTTACCAAGGCGGGTCATATTGTCGTGATTCGTGGCTATAGCGCGGAGGGCTGGATTGTGAATGATCCACGCGGTCAGTGGTTTGAGTGGGGCTATAACAGTTCTGTGAGTGGTCAGAATTTGGTCTATTCCTACGGCATGATGCAACACGTTTGCGGGACAGATGGCGATCTGTGGATTCATTTTGTCTCGAAGTGAGTGACGGATGCGCGGCCAACGATCGCAGCCTGACCCCCGATCGTGAGGTGGAGGCGAGTCGCAGCGTTGATCCAGGGTGGCCAGCCATTGCCCCAACCTCGGATGAGACCACATCAACCGGTAGCACTGGGGACGTGGTTTTAGGGCAAACGTGGTTACAGCGGTTACGTCAACAGCGGGCGATCGTCTTGGTGCGATCAGACTCCTTCGAGCTGGGTGATCGTCTGGCACGCTTGGCCATTTCGGCGGGGTTGACCATGATCGAAATCGCCTGGACCGATGCTAGAGCCGCGCAAACGATCGCCAATCTACGGCGGGATTTTCCCCAGTGTGAGATTGGGGCGGGGACAATTTTGTCCGCTGCTGAGGCAAAAGCTGCGATCGACGCTGGTGCACAATTTTTGTTTTCGCCCCATACGGATCTCGCCACCCTAGCCGCAGCGCGATCGGCCTCGATTCCCTGCGTTCCCGGAGCCTTAACCCCGACGGAAATCCACCAGGCACACACCGCCGGAGCCACGGCGATTAAGCTGTTCCCGATCGCGCCGGTGGGTGGTGTGGAGTATCTACGAGCGTTGCGGGCTCCCCTGCCCCACCTCGCCTTTATCCCGACCGGTGGCATTTCCACCACCGCAGCAGCGAGGTATCTCGAAGCCGGGGCGATCGCCGTGGCTCTGTCCAGCGCCCTGTTTCCAGCCGATTTGGTGCGACAGCAGGCATGGGGGGCGATCGAAGCTCACATTCAATCCTTTGTGACGCAGTTGGGGCCAGCCATGCCCATCGATGACCGTGGGTTCGGTGTTCATGAAACCCA
>RDYZ01000060.1 GCA_004293855.1 Oscillatoriales cyanobacterium
GAGTCCGACGATCGTCCCCCCCTCAATCCGTACGTCACCCTGTAACATCGCGATCTGTGCCTGCTGCAATGCCATCGCCCGTGTCGGCGCTGTTTGGAGTAGCGGATAAAACTGGCTCATTAGCCCCAGTGTTCCTACATCGCTGACGTACCACAAACTTGCGAGCGCAGTTTTAATTCCTGCCTTGACGGCCATACCCGCAAATCCGAGTTCCGCCTCTTCGCTTCCTAATGCTGTATTACATGCACTTAACACCATTAGCTCTAACTGTGGGTCATCTAAATTCAACGTGCGAATTTGGTCCAGTTGTAACCGACGATCCCAAAGCTGAATATACGAGTTGGTGAGATCGCCCTCGAGAAACTCCGCATGGGTTGCAAGATGGAGAATGGGTAGCGGCGTATTATCGCGCTCATCAGTGAGCCGCTCAAATGTAAACTCACTATCAAGAAAACTACGCCCCCGGCTCACCTGACTCACCAGCTCAACTTCGTAGGCAACCGCTGGTAGGGAAAGCTGATCCACGAATTGGGAGGCCCCCATGGCCATCGCTGGAGACGCACTTAGATCATGACGACGAAAATCCACTAGATTGACACTAGGTAGGATTCCAAGTGCAAAATTTTCAACTAGAAATTGCTCGCCATCGTAAAGAGCTGCCAGAGGCAAACTCCGCAAACCATCGTCTAGCGAAAACAAGACCGTATCGATTTCACGGGTATCAAGTTCATTTCGTATTGGTGCAATCAGCCAATCATAGAGTTGTTTGCTATAGAGAGTATGGCGTCTGAGCCGACGTGAGCGGGGGTTGAGCAAACTATCATGTAACAACCTAATGCTTTGCAGAAGTTCATCTCGCGACACCGGCATATTTCGATAGATTGTCTGACCAGATGCAGGAATGAGAATAAGATCAACCTGATCTTCCCGTACCAGAATATAAAAAACTGCCGGAACCACTCCAGTTTCTTCACTCGCTTCTTGAAGTGTCAGTTGAATTGTTTGGACAACCTCTAGATTAATGAATTCATCTTTTTTCTTTGAATCTTCAGTTTCATCAGTGCTATTGATATTACTGGCACTACTCATATTGCTGCTAACAGCGGCATTGTTTGTCGTTTGACTGTCATCAATTCTAGGGAAAGTGTCTCTACCTGTGATTGAACTATTGTTATCGTTGACGGCATTAGAATGATCTAAACTTTGTATCCGATTTACTTCGATTGTGGTGTTACTACTACGCTGAAAAGCAGAATTATTATTCGATAGGCGATCCCTCGAATTCAGCCCAAGATGAGCAACAAACTCTTGAGTAAAGGACGCATCGATCGCAGTAATTGCATGTGAAATGTTGCCAACATCGAGAGCATTTTCAGCACGGGCACGTTCAAGACCAATCCAGGGTGTGTCAAGGATTTGACGCGGTGGGGCAAGCGGGTCAAGGTTCTCGGGCTGTTCTGCTGCTTGATCTTGCGTACGTAGAGCGATCATGAGAGCATTTTGAGCCGCGAGCTTACCTGTTACGGAATTACCGTTATTCTCCCCTGTGTTGGAGTTACCGTTATTCTCCCCTGTGTTGGAATTGCCGTTATTCTCCCCTGTGTTGGAATTGCCGTTATTCTCCCCTGTGTTGGAATTCTCCTCATCGCCCTCTCCATCTGTAGTAGTGGGCGGGGGATCATCATCTGGGTCTTCTGGGTCGGGAGGTGGCGGCGGCGGCGGCGGAGGTGGCGGCGGCGGCGGAGCTGCTGCAATATTAACGTTGAGTGTTTGACTCGCAAATGGCGCGGTTATTGTTGCATTAAGAGCATTCAGCCCTGTTGTTAAGGCATTAACTGCACCATTATCCGTTGTTTGACCAATGACAAAAGGGGTTCCGGCAGCGAGGGCACCGTTGGTAATCGTGATGGTTCCCGGTGTTACACCGGCGGCAAAGATGCTGGCGGTGGTTCCGTTACGATCGGTGAGCGATCGGGACAGGCTGAGTCCAAACGAGCTGATATCGACTGTGCCACCCGACACACCACCGGCAGCGTTGATCGCACCAAGGTTGATATCCGTCTGATTTGTCAGGCTGACGTTACCACCAGTCGTTGAGCCGCTGACAACCAAGTCATTAGCGGTGATCTCGCCCACGGAATCCAAGTTGATCGTTCCGCCCGTTGTACCACTCGCGGTGATATCAGCACTCATGCGAATCCGAAAGGCGCTGTCGATCGCGATCGTTCCACCATCGCCTGCACTCGCATTGGCCGAAATCGTCTCGCCCACGTACTGTCTACCCGTTTCAACCAAAACCGAGCCGCCAGCCGTTGCACCATCAACTTGGATTGTGGCGATTTCGATGTCTTCACTGGAGTTGAGTGTGACGGTTCCACCGGCCCCGGCGCTGGATTGGCTCGAGATGGTGGCCCGATCGGTATCGGTGTCGGGTCGAATCTCACCGTTGGAGGTCAAGAGCGCAACAGTGCCACCACCGAGCGCACCATCTGCGATCAGCGAACCAATAACGATATCGTCGAAGCCATTGGCGATCGTAATGTTGCCACCGGTTCCAACGATCGAGCCGGTGTTAGCTTCCATTTCAGCCAGATTAACGCCACGAGCGGCGGTCAGGGTGATGTCACCGCTCGTGCTTGTGCCTGTGGTATCGAAGGGAGTCATTAATGCATCGGACGCACTGATGACACCGGGCGCGATCGTTAGCACATCGGCGCTGGTGAATTCAATCGAGCCGCCTTGACCAGCACTGGCACTGGTCACAATACTGCTGTCTTCGAGGCTTAAATTTAAACTGCCGCCCGTCTCGATCGCGATGTTGCCGCCCTGCTCACCGCCACGGGTATCGATGCGCGGTTGTACCAGGTTGAAATCATCGGCTCCGAGGGACTGAATCGAAACATTGCCCCCGTTCACCGTCCCACTGGTGTTAATCGTCTCAAAGTTTAATAAACCGTCTTCAGCAATGAGTGAAATATCACCGCCATTGTGGCCGGTAGAATTTGATGAATTTAGTGTTGTGATGAACAGGTCTCGGCTTGCGGTGGCTTCGATCGCGCCGCTATTCCCGTTTGTACCGCTACTGTTGAGGCTATCCAATGCGATCTGTTCACCGTCGATGGTGATCGCACCGCCATTGGTCATGATTTCGCTACCGCTGATGCTGTCCTGAGCCGCAAGAATAACGCGACCCCCGGATGTGATCACCGAGTCGAAGCCAATACCACTCAGCACAGGGCTACCGGCCACAATGAAATCGGTGCCGCCACTCGTGACAATCGGCGTGAGGGTATCGCTGCCTGATCGTGAACCCAGATCCGCCCGTAAAATTAACGAGGGTTCGCCCGTCAAAATCGCCACATCCGGATCGTTGGCATTGGCCGCAAGGGCAGTGTCAGCGGTGGTGATCCTAATCGTCCCGGCACGGATGCCGCCGAGGGCTTCAACTTTTAGAGATGCACCGCTATAGTCACCAAAAACCACATCACTACCCGATCGAATAATCGGGTCTAGCAAGCTCAAGAAGGTTCCAGGCTGTCCAGCTAGGTTAGTTAGACGGATGCTGCCACCACTCATGAAATTGGCATCAGCCGAAATAATCCCGTCGCTGACGAGCCAGAGGTCGCCACCGCTTTGGAATGCAGGTTCGGTACCACTGAGCGTCAGCAGATCGATTTCACGATCGCCGCGTACCAACAAGTCACCACCGCTGACGATTTCGGTAGCCGTGTTGATCGCATCGCGGACGATGACCCGTTCGGTGGCGCGGATGATGGCAGAGCCTGTGGCGTCGAGTTGCAAACCGGTGGCGGCGATGTTACCAGCGGCGGCAAGGTTGACGTGGTTGGCGCGAATGTTGCCAGAGAGATTGAGGTCACCCGTGAGCAGTCCCGGAAGATCGATCGCGGTGATATTCGCATGGGGTGTGGCCGTGAGGCGATCGGTGGCGATTTCTAAGCTGAGGACGTTGCCGGGAGTGGTGAGCCGGATGTGACCATCGGTGGTCGCAATCGCGGCGATGTTGCCTGCGGTGAGGGTTCCGGTGTTGGTCACTGCACCCCCAATGAGGCCAAGCGTCGCATCAGGGTTGAGCTGGAGGTTGCCATGATTCACGATCGCGGCGGAGCCTGACAGGGCCAAGCCGATCGGGTCGCCGTTGAAGGTGCGGTAATCGATCGCGCTCCCAGGACTGAGGGCATCGAGCCAGCCAGACCCGAAGTCGATCGCAGTGGCGGTCGTGGCGAAAAAGTCTCCAGCGACATCGAGGCGGGCGTTGTTACCGAAGACGATGCCAGCGGGGTCGATCAGGTAGAGGTCGGCGTTACTACCGATGACCTGGAGCAAACCATCAATTCTGGTGGGGCCGTTGAGGGTACGCGAGAGGATATTTTGGATGTTGGGGTCGGTGATGAAGCTAGCGGTTTCACCGGCATTGAGGTTAAATTCGTTAAACTCGTGAAATAGATTGGTGTTGTCGCTGGAACGATCGCCGCCTGTGATCTGGTAGAGGTTGGGATCGGTTGGGTCGGTCTGGATTTGGGTGGTGTTATTGGGGGTGATCTGGGCGATCACGGGTTTGAGGGCAATGGCAATGGTGGCGAGGCTGAGGGCCAGCGCGAAGGGTAGTTGTGGCATGGGGTGTGTAGGCATTGCTCAGGTTGATCGTGTCTTGGTTCTAGAAAAAGTCACTAGCGGCGATCGTGTTGAACGGTGTCGTTTTTAAGATCGCGAGAATGTTACCTGTAGCAGTTTCGATAATTTGTGAGTCGTTGGTGGTGGCTTCCTGCTCGATCGTTAAGTCAGCAAAGGTGAGGCCATCGATCAGGTTAATGCGATCGAGTCTTGCCTGAAAGTCCAGGAATGTATCCAGCCCTCGATTGAGGCCAATAACGAAAACGTCAGAGTCAAAGCCGCCCTGGAGCGCATCGTTACCGCTACCGCCGAATAGCTCGTCATTTCCCCTACCACCGAAGAGAAAATCATTACCATCGTCGCCGTAGAGAATGTCGTCACTTTCGCCGCCGTACAGCACATCGACTTCGCTACCGCCAATGAGAATATCGTCACCACCGCCACCAAAGAGGGCGTCAGAGTTGCGTTCGCCGGTGAGTAAATCATCGCCATCGTTGCCGTAGAGCTGGTCCGGGCCGTTCGCACCGAGGAGGACATCGTTACCATCCCGACCAAGCAGGAGCGAACCCTCATCTGAAGCGGTGATTTGGTCGCTTTGGTCACCGAAGGCGCGGGGAAAGAAGCGGGTTTGGGCTTGGATGTTACCGATATCGTCGATGTCAATGAGCCGGACATTGACGGGGTCGATCGGCAGGATTTCGTAGTTGGTGTCGCGGCTATTGACGGTGTGATCGATCGTCAGGGTGCGATCGGCGATCGTGCCGTCAGCGCGGCCAGACACGGTAACGATTTGGGCTAGGTTGAAGTTATCGGGGGTGAAAGTGAGTGAGGCGGGATCGACGGTGAGGTCAGAGTCAGCGGTCAGGGAAATCGTGACGTCGTCGAGGGGGATTTCTGTGAGGACAATTTGATAGGTATCGGTGGCGTAATTCTCGAAGCTGCGGGTCGTGCCGCCAAGCTGAATTAGTCGGATGGTTTTCGGTCAGGAGGCGGGAGACGACGAAGACATCCCTAAAGCCGTTCGTGTCGCCAGGAACGAGATTAGTAGCATCAGAGTTAAAAGCAACAAACTGCCCGTTACTCGATATTGCGAGATTGAATGAATCACTGTTGCCCTGAATGCCGGAATTATCGACGGAGACCCGCTCGATCTCGTCGCTCTCCCGATCGTAGACGAAGCCATCGCCAACGGCATTCGTGTCGCCAGGCACGAGATTTGTAGCATTAGAGCCAAACGTAACCAACTGCCCGTTGCCCGACATTGTGAGATTGAATGAGTCACCGTTGCCCTGAATGCCGGAATTATCGATGGAAACCCGCTCGATCGTGCCGCTCCCACGGTCATAGACGAAGATGTCCTGATTGCCGTTCGTATCGCCGGAGACGAGATTCGTGGCATTAGATTGAAACGCAACAAACCGCCCGTCACTCGATATTAAAGAATTGGAGGAAATGGATGAATCGCCATTACTCTGGAGACCAGAGCTATCGACGGAGATTCGCTCGATCGTGTTGATCTCGCGATCGTAGGCAAAGATATCGCGATTGCCGTTCGTGTCGCCAGGAACGAAATTCGTGGCGCCAGCTTGAAACGCAACGAACCGCCCGTCGCTTGATATTGAGGGGTTGGTTGAAAAGTTGTTACCCTGAATGCCGGAATTATCGAGAGAAACACGCTCGATCACGTTGCTCGCCCGGTCGTAGACGAAGATATCAAACCGACCGTTCGTGTCGCCAGGGACTAGATTTGTAGCACCGGAGTCAAACGCAACAAACCGCCCATCGCTCGATATTGAGGGGCGGAATGAAGGATTGTTGCCCTGAATGCCGGAATTATCGACGGAGACCCGCTCGATCTCATCGCTCTCTCGATCATAGACAAAGATATCGGAAACGCCGTTCGTATCGCCGGGGACTAGATTTGTAGCTTCGGAGTCAAACGCAACAAACCGACCGTCGCTTGATATTGAGGGACGGAATGAAGAATTGTTGCCCTGAATACCCGAATTATCGACGGAGACCCGCTCGATCTCGTCGCTCTCTCGATCATAGACAAAGATATCGTCTTCGCCGTTCGTGTCGCCGGGGACTAGATTTGTGGCACTGGAGTAAAACGCAACGAACCGCCCGTCGCCTGATATTGAAAGGGATTCAGAATCATCATTGCCCTGAATACCGGAATTATTGAGAGAAACACGCTCGATCGCCAT
>RDYZ01000061.1 GCA_004293855.1 Oscillatoriales cyanobacterium
TCCTCAAACCACAGCGCATTCGGCCAGGTGGCGATCGGTGTGACGTCGTGGTCGCGACACCAGCGGATAAAGCGGCGAATCGATCGCGCTCCGGCGGTGCTCCCGGTGGGGGCGGCCCCGAATAGGACTGGTAGGGGATCGGCCTCTTCGACATACCGTTGTTGAGTGGCATTGCGATCGCTCGGGTCATTTCGCAGGCGATCGCCATACTCGCCCACCTCTTCCGCGTGTGCCGTCTCCGGTGGCGGTGCATGGCCTAAGAGTTTGCTGATGGTGCGCTGTCCAATGCGCGAGATCGGCAGACCAAACCAAAATCGCAATTGTTCAAGGGGCGGACGCTGCAAAATGTAGTCGCGATCGTACCGCAGGACGTAATGGATGAAAAATTTACTGGGAATGCCGCGATCGGTGTAGTGATTAAACTCGAGGGGCAGCAGGGCAATATCGCCCGGTCTGAGCCAGTCACGGGCGCGATCGAGCAGGTAATCGATGCCGATGCCTGCATGAATGCCACCGTTGACGCAGTAGAGGCCGGTACGTTCGACGATCGTGGCGCAACGGATGCCGTAGTGGGCGTTAGAACCAGAAATAAGGACGAGTTTCGGGCGATCAGCGGCGATCGCCCGCTCCGCCGCTGCGGTTTTCAGGCCATACATGCCGTGGAGATAGTCCAGTGGACGCTGTCCCCAATCGGCTTGATACAGCGTGGCGACAAGGTAGATCACCGCACAGAATAGACCGCTCCACAGGGCAGATTGTAGATACGATCCCGTTACTTTTTTGAGGTGCTTAATACCCGCAATGTTGCGATCGCCCATCGTGAAGATCAAACCCGTGAAGATCAAACTTGAGATGAACCGTGAAATCGTGACCCGAATCGTCAATCGTAACGCGGTTGGTCAGCACAGGCCGCCGCCTACGATCGTAAAAAGGTCACCAATGCCTGAAGCTTATCCCAGGCCGCGCCGCTAGCCAGCACGTCCTTGGCCTGATCGACCCCCGATCGCCAATCCTGAGACGGAACCAAACCCGCCACCTGTAGCGCCAGCCCCGCATTCAGCGCGACGGCCTCTTGCTGGGCGATCGTTCCTTTTCCCTGCAAGACCGCTGTTAGAATTTCCGAATTTTCCAGCAGATCGCCACCCTGTAAGGCACTGAGGGGAGCGGAGGTTAAACCCAATTCCAGCGGGTCGATCGTCATGCGTGTGACCTGACCCTGTTCCAAGACCGCGATATCGGTTAAATCACCCAATCCCGCTTCATCGAGCCGTTCGCGCCCATGCAGCACGATCGCCCGCTCCGCCCCGAGTAAATTTAGCGCTTCACCCACGGTTTCAATCAACGCAGCATCGTAAACACCCATCACCTGCCCTGTGGGCTTGAGCGGATTCACCAACGGACCGAGGAGATTAAACACAGTGCGAACCTTGAGCACCTGCCGGATCGGCACAACCGACTTCATCGCCGGATGCCATCCCGGTGCAAATAAAAACGTAATTCCCACTTCACACAGCGCCGCTTCCACCTGCGCCGCCGGGGCTTGCAGATTCACCCCCAGACCTTCGAGCACGTCCGCCGACCCGACCCGACTCGACGCCGATCGATTGCCATGCTTCGCCACCGCGACCCCCGCCGCCGCCGCCACAAAGGCCACCGCTGTCGAAATATTGAAGGTTGACGCACCATCTCCCCCCGTGCCACAGGTATCGATCCGCGTGGTCGGTAACGCCAAATCGGTCGCAGGCTGGGCGAGCTGTTGCAAGACCTGCGCCATACCGGCCAGCTCGATCGCCGTCACTCCCTTGGCCTGAATAGCGGCCAAAATTGCACCCGAAAGGATCGGATCGATCGTCTGGTCGAGCCAACCCTGCATCAGTTGACGGGCCTGGTCACGGCTAAGTGAGTCGCGATCGAGCAATTGTTGGAGAAGGTTGGGCCACAGATTGGGATCGTTAGAAGTCACGGCGGAGGTACGGTAAGGGTCGTGAGTGCAATCAGATGCGTAACGCTAGTATCTTACCTGTCGTCGCACCGACTGGCGATCGTTAGCAGTGGCGATCGGTAACCATCACGACATAGCTCACAGCCCCTACGGGATCAACCTTTGTGTGGGTCCTCGTAGATTTTCGCTAACCCCAATCCCACCGTCCCACGGTTACCCAACTCGGTATTTGTACGCCCCATATCACGCAAAGATGGAGCCAAAATCCCCCAAACTCCACAACCCACCCCCAAACTCCACAACCCACCCCCCAAACAAAAGCAGCCTATGGAACGATCATTCCACACGCTGCTTTTGCTAAGGATGGTAGGTTGAATGCGTCGGGTGCAGCGCTTTTACCGAGGTCTCCAACCTGGGTAAAGCGGATGAGTTTCTAAGCCGTTAGAGCCGGAAACTTGAGGCGATCGTAACGATGATAACGATAGTCAGTTTACAGTTCTAAACCCTGTCTATATCGCCCCTAGGAGCCGTCATCAATTCAATGGCTAGCACTTGTCCGGCAAGGGTTAGGAGTCCCATTTGGGGGTTGAGTAGAGCATTCAACCGCTTACCTGACAAGGCTTCTAGGTTTGATGGCTAAAACTAGGGCTTGAGTAAATTTTTAATGAGATTATCTTTCAACATCATCTGCCGCATGATTTCCAAAAGATAGTCCTGCGCTTCAGGCTGACTGAGTTTACGGACTTCATCTCGCCAGACTTGCATTTTAAACTGCTGTTCGAGAGTAAGTTGGTCGGAAAATTGCATGGTTTATTCCTCCGATTGCTCGAGGGGAAACGAACACGTAAGAGCAATGGGTTGAATTGCTTTCACAATGTCAAGCTATACGGCATTAAAAAAACGTTTTGTAACAAAAATAGCGGTTATGCCAAAAAAGCCCGTTTTGACGGAATGAATACGGGGTTTGTGTCCACTCAAGTCGGCTCTGGGCGGTGGCTTGAACAGTTTTGGGGTGAGGTTCTGAAATTGGATAAGACTTCGAGATGAAACGTCTGCTGTTTGATTATCGATCGCCCAACCCTCCCCTCATCCCAGCTTTGACACTGGGGGATTGAGACGCGCTTAAAAACCCCAGCCCTTGGCTCCGGCATTACCAGTAAAACTCCACCTCTGTACAGGGCTGGGTGACAAAGAAAGACAGCCGGGGGATCAGTTCGTTAATCGTCGGAAAGTTTTCGCGGGTCAGGATCAGGACTTCGCTGGGATCACGGGCAACAATGGTTTCGGGGCAGGGAACATCCATCCCGCCCATCAGGGTTGTACCGCCGAAAAAAGCACCCTGTTCTAGGAATGAGGGTTGATCAAAGGGGGCGATCGCCTCGGGGTTGACCTGGGTTTGCAAGACACCATGATAGAGAATGTAGAGGCCGATCCCCCGAGTCTCGGCTTGCACCAGCACTTCCTCCGCTGCGAGGGTTTGGGGCCGTAACGCTTTGACCACCGTCCAAATATCAAACAGGGGTAAACGTCGGAAAAGCTGGGTGGTTTTGAGGAAAAAGGTTTGGTGGAGTTGTTCTAACTCGCGCTTGTTGCTGTCTAGGCTTTTGATGACGGATCGAAGCACCCGATCGCGGCTGGTGCGGAGGGTGGCGGGCAGATCGTAGCCTCCTGCTTGGCAACGGAGAATGGTGGAAGCGGCAACCCAAGGATCGGAGGATTGGGCAAGGCGATCGATGAGGGCTAAATCTTCACTGGCGGACAACTCAGCCTGGGGGCTCGGTGTGGAGAATTCGAGGATTTTGAGGATGGGTTGGATGTAGCGCTTGTAGGTATTCATCGAGGCGAGGGCCTCGATCGCGTTGGCCCGTTCACGGGCGCGATCGTCGAGTAGGAGCGATCGGACTTTTTTAACCGTGTGTTGGGTTGTGGTGTCGCCCAGGTGATACACCACCAGTAAAACCCGATCAGCAATTTGATACCCGTAGTTATGCAACGCCAAGATCGTCGGCTGCCACTGGGGATAGTCGGGAACCGCTCGCATCAGATCCAACAGCGCATCAATCTGGGCAAAGCTGGGGGTTAGGTAACGATCCAACACCTGACGCGATGCGGGAGTGTTGATCGCCGCGATCGCCGCGATCGCCACCTCCGTCACCTCTGGACGGGGAGATTGCAGGTAAAACGCTTCCAAATCTTCCAGCTTGTATTCCCCATAGGCCGCCAGAGCCGACGCCGCCTTGAGGCGAACGTTGAACTCGAAATCATCTAAGCCCTGGGCGACCGCGTCCCACAACTCCGGCAGTGCCAGAGCGCCTAACAACTCGATCGCCCCAATCCGCACCCGCGTATCGGGATGACCGAGGTAGGGCATCGCCATTTCTGCCAGGGCTAGTTTTTCCGCGTGGGGTTGATCGAGGGCAAATTCAGCAAGCGCACTAAAAATCCGGCGCAGCAGATCCGTATCCTGGGTGGATCGCAACATATCCTCGAGGCGCGATCGGAGGGTCGGGTTGTGGGTGTCGCGAATGGCCTGGATGGCAATATTCAAACGGGTGGCGGTGGCGGTGCTGGCCTCGCCGCTGTTGCTGGTGAGCGTCTGCCAAAAGCGATCGCAGCGATCGGTCAGCGCCTCACTTTTTTCGGCTAAGAGATCCGCCGCAATGTGTGCCAGGGTGTCCAGCTCGAACCGTTGGTACACCGCCAGCGTCTCCGCCTCAACCTCCCCCAGGTTAATGATGCTGACCACTTCCGCTTCACTGAGGGGATCTTGACGGATGATGTAAGCATTCAGGGCGACGGCGCGGATACTGGGGTCTGGATGGTGTAGAGCTGCCCGAAGATAGCGCGACACCCCCGCATCACGATCGCCGCAGTCCCGCCAACAGTAGACGATCGCCTGACGTAGGCTGCGTTCCGCCGTGGGGATCAAGGCTTCCAGCACCTCGATCGCTCGGGAGGGACGTTTAATGTAGGGCAAAAACTGCAAGATGCGTTTCTGCTGCGTTTCATTCCCCGACTGAAGCTGGGCCAACAGTTCACGCACGCGGGTCGCCGGAATCGAAGCAACCCCGGCCCGTACATCCTCGGGATCAAGCTCGTCATCCCCTAGGTTTGCCACCAAGGTTTTGAAATACTCTTCCGACAGACGGTAGCGCACGAGGAGATAAAGACCACTGAGCGCCACCCCAAACAGTGCGATCCCCACACGTGGCAACTCGAAGGTTTGCGATAACAGGAGCAAGACCCCGACTAATAGCAATCCCGAGGAATAACTAAATCCATCGCATAGCGCCCGCACGGTTCCCATAATCCGGGTCGGGATCGGGTGATAAAACAGGGTGTGGATGGGTTGGTTAAAGGTGGTTTCGATCGTCGAAGAGTTGATGTGAGTCGCTAGACCGATCGCAAAACTCGGGGAAACGCTGAGACCACAGAAACACAACAACGTGGTCAAGGGATAGAACACCGTGAGACGCCTAACACCCAATTGCTCGATCGCCTTGCGGGTTAAAACGTAGAGAGCCACCAATTGGGCCACACTGTTAACGGCACTAAATTGACCAAGAAACGAGGTGAGATCATCGAGATGATGCTCGAACCGTTGGGAATAGATTTCAAAATATTGATATTCCGCCAGGCTATACAGGACAATCCACAGAAA
>RDYZ01000062.1 GCA_004293855.1 Oscillatoriales cyanobacterium
CTGTGGGCGTTGATCGTGGTCGTACCGGGCTGGTGGCAAAGCCGCGATCGGTTACAGGTCTACGCTTTGGATGAAGCGAGCGAACCGGTATTGGTCGTGCGCGATCGAGCCGAGACCGTCTTAATTGGCAATGGAACCAAGCCCGAAACCACCGCGTTTACACTGGTGCCCTTGCTTCGATCACTCGGGGTGAATCAGTTAGCCCTTGCGATCGAGCCAACACCGATCGATGCAGACCCCAAGACGGACACACAGATTGGAGCCAATGATCCCACCTGGAGGATGATCGCCGATCAAGTACCGATCGCCCAGTGGATCGACGGCACCGCAAGCGTGGAGCCCATCGCGATCGCGAACACGAGAATCACTGTAATTCCCCTAGACGCGCGGGGCAATTTGGCGTTACGGCTGGGTGATCCGGCAGCGAAGCGTGACTGGCTGGTGTTGCGCGACGCCTCCGAGCCCGCGATCGAAGCGTTACGGGTCAGTCTTGAGAATCAGAGCATTAACCCAGAGGTAGTGTGTTGGTCGGGGTCGCCGATTGCTAATTTGACGCGCTGGGATTGGCCGTTAGTGGGGGCGATCGCTGTGGATCGGCTTGACCCGGTGATGGCGTCCACCCTAGCCGCAGAAGGGGTGACGGTCTGGGAAACACGCCAGGGCGCGGTGGTCGCCAACGCCCAGCCTGGGGGGGCCATTCGGCGGGCGATCGTTGACCGCAGTGCGACGGAATGGGATTTGTAAACGCTCGTGCCAGCGATATTGTGTCAAGCATTGTATAAAATCACGACCTTCTGTCTCAGAACATCCCAAAATAGACTCATGCTGGATAGCCTCGGGTTACTGTTCCCTATCCGCCAGATTATCGATGTCCGAGTTGGGTCGTCGCCATGCTTAATCCCTGTGATCAACCGAGCCACCGCTACAATGCTCGTTCCCTTGGTGGTCGGCACTCAGATTCCCGATCGGGCTTGACTCCGCCAAATCTTCGCTGCCGTTGTGCGTTGATCGCGTTTTGGGTGGGATGCCTATCGCTGGGATCACCATTCCAGGGCCAGGCGATCGACGTGGCGCCGCTGACCCGATCGCCCCAGGTTGCACAACTGGCAACCGATGATTATTTTGAACGGGCTTCCTACTACTTTGAGCACGGTAGTTTACAGTCGGCACTGTCCTACTATTCACGGGTTCTAAGTCTTGACCCCAGTTATGCCGAGGCGTACAACAATCGGGCGAATGCCCACGCAGACCTCAGACAGTATCCCGAAGCGATCGCCGATTTTTCTGAAGCTTTAAATTATGCCCATCCGGATCTCGGGTTAATTTACTACAACCGAGGCAATACCTACCTGGAGATGGGGCGTTACGATGAGGCGATCGCCGATTTCTCCGATGCGATCCAACAAAACTACAGTCGGATCGCCCTGGCTTACTACAATCGCGGTAATGCCAACCTCTTTTTACGTCGTTACTACAGCGCGATCGACGATTTTAATCAAGCAATTTCCCATGATCCGGGCTACGTCGAGGCGTATAACAATCGCGGTAGCACGCAGGTCTATCTCGAAAATTTTGCCGATGCCATTAACGATTACAGTACCGCGATCGATCTAGAACAGACGAGCCCAACCTCGAGTAAGACCCTGGAGCAAGCCTATTACAACCGTGCCAATGTTTACTATCAACTGGGGGATCATAGCCGTGCCGTGGCCGACTACACCGCCGCGTTAACCCTCAATCTCCCCGATCTCCCGTCCGATCAAGCCCAGCGGGCGGATGTATTGTACGGTCGAGCTCTGGCGTACATGTTCCTGGGCCATCGTCCCGAAGCCTTGATCGATTTAGACCAGGCGATCGAGCTGTACAACCAGACCGGCAATGTGGAGTGGTATCAAAACACGCAAATGTTGCGCGATCGCTGGCAATAGCCGAGCGTGTTTGTCTTACCTATCTCCGGTGCTTAGTTGGGTGTTTAGTTGGCGTCACGAATAACTAGGTTGTAATTGCCACGACCGCTTGCATCAAAGGAATTCACGTAAACGCTGTAGGGTCCGGTACGGGGTAGCGTGATCCGTAAAAACGAGTTGGTTGTGGTGTTTGAGGCATCATCATTTTGTTCGATCGGCGCACCCGATTCGTCAACCAAGATTAGATAGGTGTCAAATTCCGCACTGGTTAGACGAATGTCGATCGTTTGGCCCGCACGACCCATAAATTCATAGGCATCAAATAAACTGCCATCGCTGGGCAAGACGTTATCACTATCCTGGAGTGAACCGTTTTGCTGAATGTTGAGCGGTCCCGACGTGGACGGTGGTGTGGTCGTGCCGCGACTGCCGCCGGTCGCAAGCTGCAATCGATAATCGCCGGACTGCCCGCTTTCGTAGGTATTGGCGAGAAGCAGATAATCCCCCGAGCTGGGTAAGGTGGTTTGAATTAATGCATCATAACCACCACCGCTATCGTCATCAAAGGTGATGCTATTGCCATCCGCATCCAGCAGAATGAGATAGGAGTCAAAATCCTGACTACTCATCGCAAGGGAAACGGCTTGACCGGCACGACCACTAAAACGATAGGCATCGAATAGACTTCGATCGCTCGGCAGAATGCTATCCCCCTCGGTTAAGCTGCCCAGGATTGGCGGCCCATCGAGGCGGGTTTCGATCGGTGTTAATGCAGGCAGACCCGTACGGATGGCAGCAACGGGAGCGTCACCCGTCGCCAAGGCCGTAAGGAAGGTTTCAACGTGGTTGATGGGAATTGCAAAGCCAATGCCAATATTCCCCGCATTTTCGCCCGTGGTGTAAATGGCGGTGTTGACCCCCACGAGTTCGGCGTTTGAGTTGAGCAGCGGCCCGCCCGCCCGCCCGAGTTACCGGGGTTAATCGCGGCATCGGTTTGAATTGTGCCGTCATCGGGGTCAATGCGGCTGACAATGCCGATCGTAAAGGTGTTGGAAAAGCCAAACGGACTGCCGATCGCAAAGGCTCGCTGACCGACTCGCACCGGTCTTGCACCACGCTGGATGGTGGGCAGATTACTCACATTCCGGATTTGCACCGCCGCCAGATCCCGCCCACTGGGGTCGAACCCCACCACATCGGCGGTCAGTTCGCGGCCATCATTGAGCGTGACCGTCACCGGGCCGGTGGCGCGTTCGACGACGTGGGAGTTGGTCAACACGAGGCCGTCAGGGGTGATGATGCTACCGGAGCCGGAGCCATTCCCCACATCGATCGCCACCACCGCAGGGCTAGCCAGTTCGTACACACGGACATTGATGTCTTCGTCACTGGCCTGGGCGATCGCCGACATTGCGGGTTTGGCTTGCCCTTTGGTGGGTCGTAGGGTGCTGATGCTGCTTTTCAGGATGCGGCGGCCCTGTTTTGGGATATCGGTTCTGTGGGGCTGGGTTGCACCGATCGCGGCTAGGCTAGGAAAACTGAGGGTGACGGATAGGGCGATCGCACCTAGATGCAGACAACGCAAAGCCTGAGCTGAGGGGAGGAAAAAGAAGCGAGTAGGCATCGTGCAAGCACCTCGAACAATCGCGAGTTAACGGATGAATAACAGAATGTGGGAAAGCGGGAAGACCAGCGAAAATCGCCAAATCTCTGGGGAGAATCGAACTAAAACCCTAGAGAGGCGGCAAACTCGGAACCTCGATCGGCTGCCCAGAACGGGTATACACCAAAATATCCCACTGGCCATTGATCGATGCCTCGAAGGCAATCCGCAAACTATCGGCGCTGATCGTCGGATTGCGAACGCTGGCTCGTAGGTTGGCGGCAATTTCGCGCACCTGCCGAGCTTGCCGATCGTAGAGATAAATACCCGATCGATCCTGACGATTCCCGACAAAGACGATATACCGGCCATCACTGGACACGTCGGGATCTGAGGCTAAGGTGGTCAGGGTATTCAGGCCGGGCAGATCGATCGTCTGATTGGTTTGCAGGTCGTAGAGATAAATATTTTGGCGACGTTGACGCTCAGAGACAAAGGCAATGTAGCGCCCCGCAATATCCGGCGATCGCTCATTAAATGGCGAGTTGAGGCTACGACCACCCGGATCTAAGGCCGATTCTATGATGCGAGGATAGGGCGTACAGCCGCCCAGCAGTCCGGCGATCGTCCCCACCAGGATCGCCGCCATCGAGGTGCGTAAGCGGGACGGGACACGACGGCGAATCGGTCTAGCTACCATCGGCGCGATCGAGCTCGATTCCAGGCCCACGATCCAAAACTTCAATATCCCATTGTCCCCGTCGCCCGGTCTCAAACACCACATAACGCCCGTCGTCACTAATATTCGGATTACGCACCCAGCCGCGATACCCGTTGGTCAACACCTGAATTCGACGCGAAATTCGATCGTAAAGTTCAATCTCAGGCCGACCCCGATCGCTGGCGACGTAGACGAGATAACGCCCGGTGTAACTCAGGCTGGGCGTTTCAGCGATCGCATCACCCCGATCAATCGCAGGCACGTCCACCAAACGCTTTGCCCGGAGATCATACAGGACGATTTTGCTCGAACCGCCCCGATTGCTAACAAAGGCCAGATAACGCCCGTTACCGCTTAACGCCGGTTGCGAGTCCGCAAAGGGGCTATTTAAGGCGCTAGAGGTGAGCGGTGTTGTCGTTTGACTACAGGCGGACAGGGTCAGAACTGCGATCGCCCCTAGCAACGGCTGACCGATCCCCCAGGCCAAACCGTGGCGCAGTCGTCGCAACTTCGCCCTCAGCCTGTGTTGGCGATCGCCTAAACTCAACTTCACCAAAGATCCTGACAACTAAACGTCATACTCGGGCTCACCGGTGGGCGATCCGCCGGAGGTCGAGCTAGATGCCGACCCCGAGGCGGTACGAGGCGTATCGTACTCGTCATCATCCCGGTAAAATTCCGCGTAGTCGTCATTGGGTAGAGGGCGCGATTCCTCGCGATCTGCCTCGCGATCGTCAAAATCACGGCTGGGACGACGAACGGGCGGCTCCTCCGCATAGGGATACGACGTCGGGCGACTCTCCTCATAGGTCGTTCCGTAGCCATCATCGTAATTCAAGCTTTCGTCACTCGATCGTGGTGTACGTGCGGCACGTGCTTCGGTCGGGTCGCGATACGGATCGGGTTTAGACAGACGATCGACACCGGGCGGCATATAGGTGTCATAGCCCTCAAGGGTTGCTTCCATTTCGCCGCTGGGTCGGGTGGGACGGCTGGGGCGTGATCCGGTTGCGGGACGACGGGTCGGGCGATCGCCACGATCGACGGATCGGGGGCCGCGTCCACTGCCGTACTCATCGCTGTAGTCATCCTCAGGGGCTGCATCGTAACGGAGATTGAGATCGCGGGTCGCATCGGGACGACGGCGCGGGCGACTTCCGGGCGATCGCGGGTCGGCAGGACGGCTATCGGGACGCGCCGATCGCGGACGGCGATCGGGCTCATCATAGCCCGCCCCCGCCTCCCGTAACGGTCGCGTTGTGCGGCGTCCATCGCGGCTACCGGCAATGCGTCGCAGGGGCTGGGATGGTGGCGCGTCGTAGGGTTCGATTTCTTCCAGCTCCGCATCGTAGGTGCGGTAGCTCGAGCTGACTGGGCGATCGTCATCCACGATCGGCGTGCTGCGCTTCGCCTGTTGAGTCACGATACCGCGTAGGCGAATGCTCTCCACCGCAAAGAAAATTGCCGATCCGGTCATCAAAAATTGACCAAACTGAAGGATCGGATCGAGTCGCCAACCCTGAAAGAAGAGGATACCGCCACACAGCAGGGATACCGCCGCAAAGAAAATATCGTGATCGCGTGCCAAATTGGGACGCATCGATCGCAGCAGATACAGCGCGAGGCCACAAAATACGAGGCCCACTCCCAACAGGCTACCCACACCGAATCCATAGGCAAATTGTGCGAGGACCGGTGGGACCGATGGAAACAGTAACGTGAGGGGCAACGCAAACAGCGAGGGTCCGTTCCAGAGCAATTCGAGGTTGAGCATGACTTTCTCCGACTCCATCCCCCATCTTAAGCGAGTTCCGGCGGTTCGGTTTTGAGAGAATGTTGAGGAGTGGCGTAATGACGTGACGGAATAAAAAGAGATACCGGTAAAGCGTCGGTGACGCATCCAGATCCGGGCTCGTCAGCACCCATTAGACCCAAAAAAATACGGGAAACGGCGCGACTGACAGACGAAATTCGCCCGCTGCCGCGCCATTTTTAAAGCTTTTTTGTTAAGAATCAAGACTCAAGCAAGACCAAGGACAACACGCAAGGCCGACGGTGACCAGGGATCGGGCAAGAGCATCGACACACAGATGTACAGCTTGTTAACGGCTTGATTAACGACGAATTTTATCGCGTTGACTGATAAACAGAAGACCGATCGTGGCTGGAATCACGACGATTAGAGTACCAGCAAGCAAGCTGTAGAGAAAATTTGCTAAAGACGGAGTCATAAAACCTGGAACCTCTGAGGGTGTTTGGCTAGATTTGTTCCACTTAGTTTACCGAGTTGCGACCTCATTGGAAAGAGACTGAATCTTGGGGGGATAAACCGTTGGGATCGTTCCAGACTTTAACCTGGACTCAGCTTCACCGAGGGGCTTCTTCGGGATCAAGCCCGCCTCTGACGGGTGCGTCGGTTCTGGGGAGCAACATCTTGACGATCGAGTGGAGCGAGCGGTGGATGGCCTCTGTCTTCCAACGGTGCTGCGATCGCAGGGACGAGACACGGCAAAATGTAGAACAAGAGTATCCATTTACCCCCCGTGAGGCGGTTACGCGCATGACTGCATTGTCTCTGACTCCCCTGATGATTACCAATTTGATCCTAGGTCTCCTGCTCACGGTGATGACACTGCTGTTCATCTTTCGGATCGTTTTAACTTGGTATCCCCAAGTGGAGATGGAAAAGATGCCGTTTCGTCTGGCGATCGTCCCGACGGAACCGTTTCTCGCGCCCACCCGTAAGCTCGTGCCGCCCTTGGGGGGGGTTGATATTTCGCCGATCATTTGGGTTGGGTTGTTTAGCCTCATCCGTGAGGTGCTGCTCGGTCAGCAAGGCCTCCTCACCATGCTGGCGCGTTAGCGAGAGTGTGACGAGTCCGGCGGATGTGTGGGATCTGGGCTCTCATCACGGCGGCGGTTGCGCGAAGGGCGGCGCGGCGGAGCTTGCATAACGGCGATCGCAATGCCGGTCAGCAACACAATCGCACCCACGATAACCATCCGGCTGGGGATTTCGTTAAAGATCCACATGCCAAGCGTTGTGGAAATAATCGGCTCTGCCAGAATGGCGATCGTGACGATCGTCGGCGACACCCAGCGAACACACCAATTAATCGCCGTATGGCCGATAAGCTGCGGCCCTAGGGCACTCAGCAACACATAACCGAACACCTCCGGCGGATAGTCGGTGTAGCTCGCCCCCAGGAGGGCCGGGATCGGCAACAGGAAAACCGCCGCGCTAGCGTAGGCGATCGCCGCATAAACCGACAGGGTCAAGCCCCGACGCTGGGCGGATCGACCCAGGAGCAGATACGCCGAAACGGCCCAGGCTCCAACAAGAGCGAGCAAGTTGCCAAACAGTGCGTTAGGGATCTGGGTTGTCAGGGCGGGATTGGCCTCGGGGGTTAGGATCGTATCTGCAACGGCGATCGTGATGCTACCGGTTAACGCGATCGTAATACCCCAGAGGGTTCGACGAGTGGGCCGCTCGCCTAGGAGTCCCCAACAGATCAGCACCATCCAGATCGGATTGCTGGTTACCAGAGCCGTGGCAGCGGCGATCGAGGTATAGGACAGGGATGACAGCCACAGCAGAAAATGTAAACCAAGACAGGTTCCCGCTGCGATCGCCCAGCCTCCCCCCGTTTTGAAGGATTGGATGCGTAACCCGCGCCAACGGGGTAACAGCAGCAGCGCCGCCGTCAGCATCCGAGCCAGCGCAAACCAACTGCCAAACCGCAGACCAAATCCAGCCTCTTGGCGGACGATCGCATCCATTGCGGCGATCGCCAACCGTAACCAGATCGCTGCCGTTGCCACGACACCAATCCCGAGCAGCAGCACCAGAACAATGCGCCACGGAGACGGAATGGAATGGGACGGTTGAGGGATCATCCAGCGGGTTCCGTATCATGTGGACAAGAGTCAGACGATGATCCTAACGACAAACTGCCAAACGGCAGCGGCGGAGCTGGCCGCGCGATCGTTCCCTGGTCTCACGCTCTAGCCTCACGCTCTGGTTTTGCGCGGCGGGTACTTTCCCGATCGCAACCCCGCACCCGATCCCCACCCTAGGCTACGGTGTATACAGGTTGCTGATTGATCCGAAAATAGGGCTTAACCCTTTCTCTAAA
>RDYZ01000063.1 GCA_004293855.1 Oscillatoriales cyanobacterium
CCACATTTTGCGCCGCCACGGTCAGCAAAATCGCACCACTATCGGTTTTGACCTCACCTTGAACGTCGAGGCGTCCAAATTTACCGTTTTTGCCGATCGTCTCGAAGGTCACGCGCTTCCCCGCGTCCTCAATGGTGACGGTTCCATCAACGTCAAACAACCGTAACGAGGTGGGAGGGGCGGGCAGGGTTTCGATCGCCGGTAAAACCACCGTATTCGGAGCCTGAACGAGTTCGACCTCCGATTTTTTCTCGGCTTGCGTCGGCTTGGTGGTTGTGGTTTGACCCGGTTGAGCTTGACCCGGCTTGGTTTGACCCGGCTTAGTCTGATCTGATCGAGCTGGATTCGTTTTGGTTGGACTCGATGGGCTTTGACTGGATTGAGCTTGACCCGGTTGGGCTGAATTCGCTGGAGCTTGACCGGTTTGAACTGGATTTGCTGGAATTTGACTCGGTTGAGCTGGATTTGCTAGAGCTTGACCCGCTTGGGCTGAATTCGCTGGAACTTGACCCGCTTGGGCTGAATTCGCTGGAACTTGACCCGGTTGAGCCTGACCCTGAGCCGGGGTTTTCGTTGGCTTAGAAGCATTGGGAACCGTCGCGATCGCCGGTTTCGGCTTAACAGACGGCACAAGATTCACCTTGCCACCCGCGATTTCCAACGTATCGAGCCGCACCTGAAACCCCTGCGGCGGCTTGCGCTTGAACTTGATATCCAGCCAGCGACCACTATCTGCTTGGATTAGCGTCACCGTCGGCTCCTCCAGGGTGACCGCCAAATCCAACTCACCGCCGATCGCCTGCAATGGATTAAACGTCGCCGTCACCCCTGGGATCTGGGCAAAACTGCGATCGCTCGCCGTCGCCGGTAACTCACTCGCCCCAAAACTCACCGACGTTAGGCCAAAACCGCTCACCGCCCCGATTTCCACCGGACGATCCAACAACGTCGTCAGCGATCGCTCCACCAGCGGCGACAGCTTCGTTTTGACCCAATACGTTGCAACTCCCGCCGTCCCCGCCGTCACCACTGCGATCGTTGCCCCCGCAATCACCAACCATTGGGGCAAGCGGAACGAGGGGGGAGAACCTTCAGGAAGCTGAGGTGACGGTTCAGGGGTCGGTTCAGGGGTCGGTTCAGGTGGTGACGGAGGAATCGCGTCGGTCATCTAACAAGGCAACAAGACAGGGCTACGAGCAAGATCGAAACAGAGAACAACGGACAAAATAGCGAACCGAAACAGGAATTACAGTGTAGTTGGCGATCGTGTGCGTCAGATCAGCTCTCAAAGGATATCAAGTTCAGGATCGTCCTGATCGATCGTTCTGATCGATCGTGTGGATCGCATCCAGAGTACCGATGGCACGTTGTAGAGTAGACACGTCAGACTGATAGACTTTGGGTTTATAGGGAGAAAGACGAGCGATGCGCGTGTTTGTTCTACTGTTTAATGCAGGCACTGATAACGAAGGAATCCACACGATTCGGCTCGTGGGTCGCGATGGAGACGAACACAATATCGTCATGATGTTCGAGTCGGCAGAAGATGCGGAGCGTTACGCCATGCTACTCGAAGCCCAGGATTTTCATGTCCCGACGGTCGAAGAATTATTGGCGGAAGAAATCGAGGAGTTTTGCGCGGCGGCGAATTACGAAGCCAAGCTCATCCCGATCGGCTTCGTACCGCAATCGGAAGAGGAGCGAATTTTTCTCTCTCCCCCCGTCACCAATACGGAGAAAACCGATTGGTCTGAAGACCCAGAGTCCGAAACCGGATCGCCCACCAGCGCCGAGGCCGACGAGGACGCAACCATGGTATCCAGCGAACTGGACGATATTCGCCGCCGTTTAGAGGGCTTGTTATAACCTGTGGACGGATTTCTCAACCTGTACAAGTCCCGCGACTGGACCTCCCACGACTGTGTGGCGAAAGTGCGACGCATTCTCCAGCAAAAGAAAGTGGGTCATGGTGGCACGCTCGATCCGATGGCCACTGGCGTTTTACCGATCGCCCTCGGACGCGCCACCCGACTGATCCAGTATCTCCCCGGTGACAAAGCCTATACCGCCACCGTACGGTTTGGCCTGACCACCACCACGGACGATATCGAGGGCGAGATCCTCACCACACGATCCGCCAGCACCCTCACCCGCGACGCTGCGATCGCCGCCATCCCCGCTTTCCTCGGCACAATTCAACAAATTCCCCCCAAATACAGCGCCATCCAGATCGATGGCAAACGGCTCTACGATCTAGCCCGATCGGGCATCGAGGTGGATGTACCGGTACGGACGGTGACGGTGACCGCGATCGACGTCGGTGCGTGGCGCGACGGGGATCAACCGGAACTGGATTTGACGATCGCCTGCGGGGCGGGAACCTATATCCGATCAATCGCCCGCGATTTGGGCGAGGCGGTCGGCACGGGCGCAACCCTGGCAAAACTTGAACGCATTCGGAGCAGTGGCCTCGATTTGTCCTCCAGTGTCAGCCTCGACGACCTCGCCACCTTCACCGCCACTGATGCCTTTACCCCCATTGCCCCCCAAGTCGCACTAGCGGGGCTGCCCAAAATCACGATCGATGGTGACATTGCCCAGCGTTGGCGCTTGGGTCAAACCGTCACGATCGATCTCCCCCTGTCGCCCGATACCGCCCCAACGCCCCCCAACCCCGAGACCTCGCAGGCAACGGGGAGCCATGACCAGATTGTGTGGGTGGCTGATGTCGCGGACACCTTTCTTGGGATTGGTCGCGTGCTGCGATCGGAAGGATCGCAGGAGACGCGGCTTGCCCCCAAAATGGTCTATCGACCGGCTTAACCGCCGCAGTCCCAATCCTTGGGTCAACGCTTGAGTCAACGGGACAGGGTGGAGTCGAACCACCGACCTCGCGCTTAGGAGGCGCTTGCTCTATCCTTCTGAGCTACAGTCCCAATTTGTTGCACAAATGAATCAATCCTAGTTGCTCCGATCCCATGCAGCCAACGGGAAAAATAACCGATTATTTGAGGTCTAAAACCGGATTACTGCGTAAATGTTCAGAGGACTATTCTTGAGAGTTTTGTGGTTCAAGACCTTCTAATTAACGGCACATTTCAAGGTAATCATCACCGTTCAGACGTTGGCAATACGTCCATGCCACTTAATAGACCGATCGCATGGGGAATCGCTCGGGGATGCGGATCGCTTGAGGTCAGATAGGTTTCTCCAAGGGCGATCGCCTGAGTCGATCCACCACCATCGAGCATCACTGCGGCGATCGCGCCAAAGCGTTGTAGCGCCACGATAGCCTCGGTTTGGGTGGCATGACTGGCCACCAGAATTAAAACGGTTTCGGCCTGTCCATCCCCATTACGATCGGCGATGCCGAGAAAAGTTCGACCCACCGCCCGATCGCGTCCTTTATCGGCGCAGGGATGAAGACCAACAATGAGATCGGGAATCGTGGAAAATAGAGGACTATCCGGCTGACCCTGTTCTGGAAATGGGGTAATTGTTGCGACTTGATCGGCGATCGCAAACATCAGTTTTTCACCCGCATATTCACTAGACCCCGCATAACCACCACTAATAATTTCACCCTGTGCTTTTACGGGAAAGGCAAGCCGAATCGGTGTTGCGCCAAAAAATTGTCCATTAATCGCAGCAAAGGCACGATCGGGGTGAGCGGTGCGAATCGCCTGCCAGTGATCGTCTAGCGATCGTGGCGGAACGTGGGGATCGCGTTGGGTGTCGTAGGCGGCATTGGGTTGAAGCTGGGGATTGGCGGGATCGATCACGATTGATCCCGCCAGATCAAGCTGTGCGCCTTGACTGAGATCAAGCTGATAGATCAACGTGGTGGCGGCTTGGGCTGTGCTTTGATCGCCCGGGGTCGCATCATTCGCCTCGATCGCCATTCCATGCACATCGTCCACATCCTGGTTATTGCGATCATCTTGGTAGGTTTGACGATACAGCGCAATCCCCGGCGCAGTTAAAACAGGCACAGGATTGGAGGTCAGTGTGGTGGCGGTAGCGTCGATCGCGCCTACCGAGCCGACAGAATCGCCAGAAGTCACAGCACCCGTTAGGCCGAGCCTTTCATCGGGCGGATCGGACATCGGTTCGATCCCCAGTGTTGTCCCTCTCGGGGTTGCCAAGGTCTCAAAGGTGACCATACAGCGTTGGTATGAACGATCGGACGGGCTCAATTCCTGGTGTGAGTTGTCCGTGGGCTGGCTGGAGGTGGGGGCCAGATCTGTCCGGGCCGTGACCAACGGTAACGGGGACGGGGGGGCATTGAGTAAACCAATCCCGATCGCGGGAGTGAATGCACCGGCGAGAAAATGAATGGCGTGCAACCAGGAATGCAGCAGCATGACAGTAAGCCCCTAAAATATGCCTAACGCTCGATATTCTCGACGATCAATCGCGGATCGATCGAGCCACAATCTAGATCTCAATTAAAGACGACGGAGGAGACCGTGAAACATACGAGCGGTTTGGATCGTACAAACTCGACGCAGTCGCGAACGGCGATCGATGAAATTCCCGAAGCCCTACGCGATACCCCGATCGAGCCTCTATCCTCAGCTCCGTCCCCCCTGAGTCGTCTGCTCGCAACCCTCACCATTACCTTCGGGCTGAGTGCCGTGGGCTTGGCCGCGACGATCGCCTGGATGTGGTTTACACCCACCTCCGCCAATCGAGACATCAGGGATCAGCCGCCTCAATCCTCCGCGTTGAGTGCCTCGGAGGATGACACCGCATCCCGCCAAGCCTCCCGCTTCAACGCCACCGAAGCGACCCCAGCCGCATCCGACGAAACCTCTCCCACGGAAGCGGTTGATCTATTGGGTCATCTTCCCTACAGCGAAGCCCCTTTGGACGAACTGGTTCCGATTACGGACGATGGTGTCTGGGAACTGCGGGCCGCTGCTGCCGATCGCTTTCTGGCGATGCAGGCTGCGGCCAAAGCCGATGGAGTCGATCTCGCGGTTTTATCAGCCTTTCGGACGATCGCCGATCAGCAAACCCTCTTTTTTGAAGTTAAAGCAGAGCGGGGTCAAGTGGCCACCGAACGCGCGGAAGTGAGCGCCCCTCCGGGCTATAGCGAGCACCATACGGGATATGCGATCGATATCGGTGATGGCAACGCCCCCGAGACGGATCTATCCGTAGACTTCGAGGAAACCGAAGCCTTTGCGTGGCTAGAGGAAAATGCGGCGTATTTCAGCTTTGAGCTATCGTTTCCGTTCAACAATGAACAGGGCATTGCCTACGAGCCCTGGCACTGGCGCTTTGTTGGCGATCAAGATAGCCTCGAAACGTTCTACCGTGCCCGATCCAAGGGCGATCGGCGCAATGCCAATCAATAATTCACTAAAATCTGACCACACTGAAGCAAGGGCTACGGTGTGTCTACAAGTTCATCGTGCCCATGCAGTGCGTGGGCACGATGAAACGTTGACATCCTCCCCAGCCTAAAGGCGTGGGGATTCCCAGTCTGACCATTACCTGGCCTCCGGACGGGTAGACAAACAAGCCACTGCCCCCAGGGGTCTAACACGGCTTAACGTTTGCCCATTCAGGT
>RDYZ01000064.1 GCA_004293855.1 Oscillatoriales cyanobacterium
CGGGCGATCGAGGCGTTGCAGGCTGTACATACAGCCTTTGGACTTGATGGTGATACGCCGATCGAAGTGCCAAAACCGGCACGTTAACCGGGGTAAACCCGTGGGGGCGAGTCACAAGCCGCAGGATTCATGCGCTTTAGGATGCCGCTCCTACCAAGGCGAACCGATCGCCGTAAACGCCGACCAAAAATAGGGATGACTGACATCCAGTTTCGTCACCCCTTGCAAACTGTCTGGCAACACGATCGGCTCGTCTGTACCATCGCTGTGTAGCATTCCATCCGCGATCCAAACATCACCCCGTAACAGGGCAAGCTGTGCCGATCGAAGTGCATCTTATACCAATTCTCCAAAATAGAAAGACGTTTATAGTGCTTTTCGAGTTTGTATATCAAGGCTGATGAGTCGCAAGAATTTAGAGAATTGGTATAACGTTAGATTCAGGAAATCATTGGATACAGGCATCGGGATCATGAGACACCGGTAGCAACAGCCGGACTTCAACGCCTTTCCCTCGCCCTTCACTGTCGATCGCAATTTCTGCCCCTAGCTGCTCGACAATTTGCTGCACAATCTGCAATCCCAACCCAGTGCCCTGAATCTCCGTTTCCCGTTTTTCGCCGCGATAGCCCCGTTGAAAAATATGGTCGAGATCCTCGGGTGGAATTCCCAAACCCGTATCACGAATACCAATCTCAACCCAAGGACGATCTCGCTCAAGTTGTACCGCGCTCACCTGAATCTGACCACCTTTGGGCGTATATTTCAGGGCATTATCGACTAAATTTTGCAGTGCTTCTGTCATTAACTTAATTTCAGTTTGCACCATAACCTGGGGACAGTGGATCTTTGACGTAAAGGTTAGGTCGTGGGCTTCGGCAATGGCTTCTGCCACCCGAACAATGGGACGGAGCAGATCCCCGATCGAGATTTCCACCTGGGATGTGCCCGCGCTGGCAGGCAACAAGGGCAGCGGGCGCGATCGGACATCCGATAGCCCAAGGGTCACGTTGTCCGGCCCCGCGTCATTCTCTGTGTTATGCCCCTCTAGGCCCGGTTCGACACCACTCACCTCCTCTAAATCCTCAAATTCGCCGCGCAGCGCCGCCAATTCTAAACTGGGCTGCTTGGCCACCACACTCAGATCATCCAGTAATGATTTGAGCCGATCGCTTTCACGAATAATATTTTCGACAATTTCCAGGGCCGCTGGATTTCCGGCTAACCGACGATCGAGCAACTTCCCAAAAACATGCAAGGCGGCGAGGGGATTTCGCACTTGGTGAAACAGATCGCTGAGGTGACTCTGGCGATTAAGGTCATTAATATAAGTACTTTCTAGTGACTCCCGTAGGGCGAGATTTTGGATGTGCATCGCGATCGCACATTCGATCGTGCTGACCACCGTTTCAATACAGCGCTGCTCCTGACTATTCCACGCGATCGACGATCGATATACCGCCAAAATGCCCACAATTTCGTCATTGTGCGACAACGGAAACGTTTCCCGCTCCTGAGCCGAGAGCCGTAGGGGCGTCGAAACCAACGAGCCTCGCACCGGCACCGCCTGAGCATCCACATTCGGCGGCGGGGGAAACAGGCGGGGACGCCCAGACCCCGAGACGAGCGACCCCGAACGATCGCCCGACACATCAATCGTTGTTTCGGCTGGAATTGGTGCCACCGCATCGCGATTGACACCCGGATCACCAACAGCTTCCCGTTGCTCCACCCGATCGGCGTCCCACACCACACTTTCCGGCTCGATCGCCACCGAGATGAGCCGATCTCCCGCACCGGTCAAACTGCGTTCCGTCACATAAACCATGCAGCAAACCGCACCGAGGCTTTGAACCAAGAGTGACGCCTGCATCTTGCAAAGGCTGCTTACGGTACGCTCGACCGACATAAATCGTGATTCTCGTAGGGTTAATGATTCGTTTTTGCTTCGCTTCTCCTCCAAAGCGATCGCCGCCTAGAGGTTGACTTTTAAAGCTTAAAAAAGTATAATTCAGCTCGATTTTAGTAGCTATTACTACCGTTTAAATCGGCAGCCCAATTCAAGGAGGAAATCGAACATTGGCACGGAGACGCAAGCGGAAGAGCCGTCGACGCCAGGAGGGACGTAGAATCCTGGAACACGTACCTCAGTATAGTATCGAGAGCGGCGAGGATAAACCCGTCACGGCAGCTCGAAAGTATATCAAGGCTCAAGAGATTATGCCACCTGCGTTACTTCTGGTAAAGCGCAATGAGCATACAACCGACCGTTATTTTTGGGCAGAGAAAGGTTTGTTCGGCGCCCAGTATGTCGAAGAAAATCACTTCCTATTTCCCAGCCTACGTTTAGTCATTGAGCAGCAAGCCGAGCTAGAAGCGGCTGCTAGCACATCGAAAAGCTAACCCAATTGCTTTCGTTTCATTGTGATAACTCAAATCAAAAGACCCTGAGATTTTTTCAGGGTTTTTTGATGTCTAGGCTTGCGGTTTGACCGACGATCGTCACCGTCTCCGTGAATTCCCCAGGGTCTCGTAAAAGCCCGCAAATACGTGATGGGACTTCATGACAATACGTGGTGCTTCAAGGAAAAGCCGTATACTAAAGGTTAATATAGAGCATGTTTGAGCTAGCTCACGACGAGGTCGTAAATCAAGGTGACAAGACTCCGGAGCTCGCACAACGTAAGCATGGGCAGCGATAACGTTCCGTCATGTCTCGCTCAAGAAGAGTCACGTGCTTCGTCACAGATCATGCCGCGATAGGAGAGACCCCTGTATGGCTGCTCATACCTTTGCTACCGAATCATTATTCGCACAGGCGCCGCCTCCACAGACGGGTGATGCGTCCTCGGGTTTCGATATTTGGATGATCGCGACGTTGGTTTTCCTGACCAGTACGATCGGAGTTGGGCTATTTTTACACTCCAAAGTTCGGCAGTTACAGAAAAAGTTACGCACGGAAGAATTTAAAAACCGCGAGCTTCAAACTAAGTTTAAGCGGGCGGTGGATACGATTACCAAAATGGAAAAAAATCCCGACTTGATTCACTCCCGTGAATTTAATCTGGATTATCTGCGGATGCGGATGGAAGAAGAGACCTTCCATTTTGGGGTGGTGAACCAAATTAAGGTCAAGGTTAAAAGTAAAATTTCGGTCGCCCTACGCCCCACGCCAGAAAATCGCGGTTCTGGGCGTCAGGTGGATGAAACCTTCGATGTGCAGTATGAAACTGGGGCTGGAGGTCAGGTTAAAAAGCGGGTTTTATTCCGGATTCAAATCAAATTAACGAAGTTACCCACCCAACCCACCAGTGCCACGATTAGTCAGATTATTGACTGCATTGAGACCTATTTAAGTCCTGCGGCGGATCAGGATACGTGGCAACCGGCGTTACAGGGTCGTGTGGCGTTTATTCACTGGGATCAAAATGCCAAGCCAACGCCGCTTTTAGTCCTAGAGCAGACCAATGAAGGGGTCAATGTGACGTTTCGGACGAATCGATCGTCCAGTGGAGCCCCGCCTCAAACGAAGGCTCCGGAACCGGGGCGGGTGGCACGGCGACCCAGTTCGAGTACGCCATCCCGTGGCACGGTGAACCGATCGGGAGCGCAACGCACCAGTCGTCCCCGCCGTTCCTAAGGGGTCGGTGTGCGCTAGACGTCCCGGTGAGGGCGGTTCTGGTATTCATCCGTGACGGGAACGTATCGAGATGACGGTTCGATCGATATACTGCAAGGTGCGGCGATTGTGGTTCTGGTCTTTTGGCCATGGTTGCCCATCCGTTATCCTTCACCGGCACGATACCGCCCTGCGATCGATCGATGAAACAACTGCTCTATCTCGAAGCTCCGACGCCTGATACAGATTGTGTTTTGCGATGGCTCCACACCTGGAGACCCACGGTGGATCGTGGTCGGACGATCGCCACGCGGGACGGGATTCGGATTGAGTTTGAGGGTGAAGGTGCGTCTAGTTTGTCAATTTTCCTCTGGTCGCTCCAGCGGACGACGTATCTGAAGGTCTTTCGCTGGGGCGATCGGGCGGTTCCGAGCGAGAGGGCGATCGTCAGTCAGTTCAAAGCAGACGTAGCGGTAGCTTTTCCACCGACCTATCCCGCCCCGCCGGATCTAGATCTGAGTCAGCAGTCCATTTTTGAGGCGATCGCACCGTACTACCCAAAAACCGCGAAATTTTTCCAGAAAATTCCCAACGGTGAAGCTGACCTTCAGCGCGTCTACTGGTGGGAAAAACGTTGGCGCGAGGGGGTGCGATCGCCCCAAGCTCCCACCACGTGCATTACGCGACGCTCCCAAGCCTCGGGCTACACCACACCGAGCCCCTACGACCTGATTTATCTGGGTGGAGCACTGGGCGCAATTCAGGCGGCGGTGATGGCGATGCGGGGCTATCGAGTCTTACTGATCGAGCGGCTGGCCTTTGGGCGCATGAATCGTGAGTGGAATATTTCGCGCCAGGAGTTTCAATGTTTGATTGATTTGGGGCTGTTTAGTGCGGATGAATTTGAAGCCTTGATCGCCTGCGAATACGAGGATGGGTTTAATAAATTTTTTGATGCCAACAATCCAGACATTTGCCGATCGAAAGTGCTGCATACGCCGGAAGTGCTCAATATTGCGATCCGATCGGATGCGCTACTACAGCTCTGTGGCGAAAAATTACGGGCTGCCGGGGGAGAAATTTGGGAGCGCACCGAGTTTGTGCGGGCGGATATTTTTGACGATCGGGCGGTCGTCGATCTGGTGGACTTGGCCTCAGGTGCGACCCAGCAAATCGATGGGCGCATGATTGTCGATGCGATGGGGACAGCCTCGCCGATCGCCTGGCAGATGAGCGGCGGACGTCCATTTAATAGCGTCTGTCCCACCGTGGGGGCTGTGATTGATGGTGGTATCGATGCGGCAGTGTGGGATGCCCGTTTTGGTGACGTGCTCAACTCCCACGGTGATATTTCGCGCGGTCGGCAGTTGATTTGGGAACTATTCCCCGCTGACAACGGCGACCTAACGTTTTACCTGTTCCACTACCACGAAATTCACCCCGACAATCCCGGCTCACTGCTGGAAATGTACGAGGATTTCTTTGCCATTTTGCCCGAGTATCGTCGCTGCGACCTGGATCAACTGAGCTGGAAAAAAGCCACCTTTGGCTATATTCCCGGCTACTTTAGCCAGGGCAGCCAGGATCGCACCGTGGCGATCGATCGACTACTGGCGATCGGTGACGCGGCCTCGCTCCAATCTCCCCTTGTCTTTACCGGTTTTGGCTCCCTGGTTCGCAACACCGATCGGCTCTCACGCCTCCTGGACACCGCCCTAACCCACGACCTACTCACCGCCGACCACCTCGACCTGGTTCGCGCCTACCAAAGCAATGTTGCGGTTACCTGGCTCTTTTCCAAGGGCATGATGGTGCCGACCCATCGCACCCTCTCACCAGAACGCATCAACGCGATGCTGAATATTTTCTTCGGCCTGCTCGCGGACGAGCCACCCCACGTTGCCAATACGTTCATCAAAGATCGGACGACCTGGACTCTGTTTAATCGG
>RDYZ01000065.1 GCA_004293855.1 Oscillatoriales cyanobacterium
GCTGGTATTGGTCGTCGTGCCGCCATTGGTAGCCGCTGGAGCGGTGGCAGTGCCGGAGGTACTGGGTAGCGGAGCTGGACGCGCCGACACCCGCTCTAGGGCGCTAGCGATGCGATTGAGCGATCGCAGCATCGTTTCCGAGGAGGCTGGGTCAACGGGAATCGAGAGGGTCGCCGTTGATCCCGTTGCCACTTTGGGCAAGGCATCACCAATCACCGAATCATCCTCATCATTCGGGATGCGGCCTTCGATGCGATCGAGCGACTGGATAATATAGTCCGCAAATTCTTGATTGCGTAACGCTTCGGGACTCAGATCCGCCTCGGCGGTGACAGTGGGCTCAGGAGCGGGAGCCGCTTGCATCCAGGGTGGCAGATCGCCGCGTTTCATTAGCCATAACAGGATGGTCGCCAGTGCTGAGGTCGCAAACAGGGCGATCAGAAACCGATCGAACCAAACCAACGCCCGATCGCGCTTGGGCTTATCCACATCGATCGTTTTGACCGACGGGTCTGGCGTCGAGACGATCGGCTGCATGATGATCGGCGGAATTTGGATCGGTTGCAGCGAAACGGGTTGATACTGTTCGACCGGCGTATCCAGGGGCGTTTCCGCCAGATCCAGCCCGCGATCGATATCCTCGAACACCTCATCCATTAACTTGTCAGCATAGGCCTCGACCGCCCAGGGCTGGGGAGCGGGTGCGGACTGGAGGGCTTGCGGTTGCGATGAGGTTCGATCGGACATGGCTATGACATTCGGATAGAGAAAAGCACAGGAAGCGCGGAATACCGGAGCGGAAGCCGAGGCGATGGGTCAGGCACAAAGCCAGAGGTGTGGGGCTGGGCGATTAAAATCGTAACCGATCGCCGAAAGGATGCAACTGATCGTGAGTGTGTACCCACACAATCGCGATCGTCCACAGGAATGTCCGCGCAGACCGCCGCGCAGACCGCCGCCCAAACCCAATCCGGACTCAACACCGTTATGCCAGCGATTCAAGGCCACGATAGCGCATCGTTAGTTTAGTACAGGTTTTTAAGGCAGGGTTTTAGAGTTGGTGTTTCAGATCGATCTTTCAAGCCGCTGACTTCATTTACAGGATCATAATTCTGCGTCAAATTGCTATGAATCATCCGACCCGTGACGAATTCGCCCGTGCCGCCCTTGGGGAAATTCCACGCATTTTAACCTTGCTCGATCGCAACCCCCACAGCCCGACCTATGGCTGTTTCGATCGTAACTTTTGGCATTACAAAATTGTGGACTTTCCCAGCGGCATGTCCCAGGAATTTGTCTGGCCGCTGGCACTCGTGTATGCACTCGATTTACCAGACAATCCCTACTATCAACAGCCGAGTATCCGCGCTTGGGTCGCCGCTGGGATTTTATACGCCGCCCGTAGCGCCCATCCCGACGGTTCCTGTGATGATTACTTCCCCTTTGAAAGAGCCGGGGGAGCGGCGGCGTTTTCCCTCCTGGCCTGTGTGGAAAGTTACCGCTTACTGAATTTAGACAATGCTGAAATGCGCGTCTTTTTTGAACGTCGCGCGGATTGGCTAGCCCACCACAACGAAAGTGGTCAGCTTACCAATCACCAAGCCCTGATCGTGCTGTGCTTGGAACTGGTCGGACGCCTCAACCACACCTCAAAATGGTCACGAGCCAAGGCCACCCGCCTCGATCGCGTCCTGGCGTGGCAAAACTCCGAGGGTTGGTTTACGGAATATGAAGGCTGCGATCCGGGCTACCATTCGCTCACGGTTTGGTGTTTGGCGCGATTGGTCGAGCTACACGCGATCGAGGATGAGCGTCTGCGGCCAGCGCTCACACGGGCGATCGAGCTAGCCAGCCAGTTCATCCACCCTGACGGAACCTACGGCGGCGAATACGGGAGCCGTAACACCTACAATTTCTTTCCCCACGGTTTCGAGCTGGCCGGACGCTGGATGCCGACCGCACTCGATATTAACGATCGCTTTCTTGTCGGTCTCGCCAAGGGTCTCGGCCCCTGCTATAGCGATGACCACATCATCGGTCACCACACCTGGAACTATCTCCTCGCGTGGCAGGATTTTGTCACCGATCGCCACAATCCCAACGAGCGCCACATCACCCACCCGATCGGTCGTACGCATCTGCCCAACGCGGGTTTACTGATCGATCGTCGGGCCGCCTTTCCGGACCTACCCGATACGGATGGTCACGCCGAAGCCTCGCCCCACCGACCGGGTGAAGCCAGTGTGGAACTGTACATCGCCCTGAATAAAGGCGGGACATTTAAGCTGTTTCGCAATGGTCAATTGTTAGCCTCCGATACTCAGGTCTCGCTCTGGGTGGAAACCGGCGGCAAACTTCGCAATGCCGTGGGTCACTTGGTCGATACCTACGAAACCGAAATCGGCGATCGTGAGATCACCATTCGCGGTCAATTGGGCTGGGCGAAACAAACCCAGATGACCCCCCTAAAGCTGATTGTGTTGCGGCTGGTGATGCTGACGGTGGGTCGCTTTTTCCCCAACCTGATCCGCAAAACCTTACAAAAAATGCTGATCGTCGGCAAGGACACCACCCCCTATACCTTCCTGCGTCGTTTCACCTGGGATCACCACCATTGGACGATCGAAGATACCGTCAGCGCTCCCACCTGGCGCAATGTGCAAGCTGCCGATATTGGCGGCGATCGCACCTCGATCTATGTGGTCATGAGTCGCACCTTCCAGCGCCATCAACTTCAACCCGCGATCGATTTAACCGACCAAATTCGCCAACTTCAGGAGGGACAACCCCTAACCCTCACTCGCCGCTTTTAACGACAGGACTCGGATCGCCGTCGGCAACCGTAACCGTCAACCGGTTGCGGCGATCGCCCCGCCGATCTCAATCCCGTAGTACGATCGAGCAACGTTTAATAAATCCATTTCAAATTCTCTGACGGCTATCTAATATGTCCGCGTTAACGTCCGAACCGACTTTTACAAATTTTCCCCTGGCGGCCATCATCGGCCAGGAATCGATCAAGCTGGCGCTCCTGCTGTCCGCGATCGATCCGGGTCTGGGTGGCGTCGCGATCGCCGGACGACGCGGCACGGCCAAATCGGTTATGGCACGGGCGATTCACTCGCTGTTGCCACCGATCGAAGTGGTGCGCGACTCGATTAGCAACTGCGATCCGAACACACCGGACAATTGGGACGATCGCGCCCTCGAACTCTACGGCAACACCAGCAACACCAGCAACGGCCAGAGTGCCGATCACCATGCCGGTCACAATGCCGACACGATCGAGGTTCCCACCCAGGTGATCCCCGCCCCCTTCGTGCAAATTCCCCTCAACACCACCGAAGACCGGCTGATCGGTTCCGTGGACGTGGAACAATCGGTGCGACGGGGTGAGCCGGTATTTCAGCCTGGACTGTTGGCGCAGGCCAATCGCGGCGTTTTGTACGTCGATGAAATCAATCTGCTTGATGATCAAATTTCCAATCTGTTGTTAAGTGTCTTGACCGAAGGCCGTAACCAGATTGAGCGTGAGGGAATTAGTTTTCAACATCCCTGCCGTCCGCTGCTGATTGCCACCTATAACCCCGCTGAAGGCCCCCTGCGTGAGCATCTGCTCGATCGCATTGCCATTACCCTGTCCGCCGATCGCATCTTGGGTTTAGATGAACGGGTCGCCGCCGTCGATCGGGTTTTGGACTACACGCGATCGCCCCAGGATTTTCTCAAGCAATTTGACGACGACCTCGACGGCCTGAAAACGCAAATTCTCCTAGCCCGCGAGTGGCTGAAGGACGTCACTGTCAAGCCGGAACAAATTGAATATTTGGTCACCGAAGCGATTCGCGGCGGCGTTCAAGGGCATCGCGCCGAACTCTTCGCCATTCGCGTCGCCAAAGCTTCCGCCGCCCTTGATGGTCGCACCGAAGTGAATGCCGACGACCTACGTACCGCTGTGCAATTGGTGATCGTTCCCCGTGCCACGGTGATCCAAACGCCACCGGATGACGATCAGCAACCGCCACCCCCGCCGCCACCGCCGCCAAGCAACGACGAGGATGAGGACGATTCTCAAAATAACGACGACAACGAGGACGAAGACGACAACGACGAGAACGAGCCGCCGGAGGAGGAATCCGTGCCGGATCTGCCCGAAGAATTTTTGTTCGACCCTGAGGGTGTGATTCTGGATGATGACGTGATGTTGTTCGCCCAGACGATGCAACGCAGCGGCAAATCCGGCAGTCGCGGCTTAATTTTCTCCCAGGATCGGGGACGTTACATCAAGCCGATGTTGCCACGCGGTAAGGTACGCCGGATTGCGGTGGATGCGACGTTGCGATCGGCGGCTCCCTACCAAAAAAGCCGCCGCCTCCGCACACCGGGCCGTAATGTCATCGTTGAGCAGTCCGATCTACGGGAAAAGCGTCTCGCTCGGAAAGCGGGAGCCTTGGTTGTGTTTTTAGTAGACGCTTCGGGGTCGATGGCGCTGAACCGGATGCAAGCGGCCAAAGGTGCGGTGATTCAGCTTTTAAATGAGGCGTACCAAAGCCGGGATCAAATTGCTTTGATTCCATTTCGAGGTGAACAGGCGGAGGTGTTGTTACCACCGACACGATCGATTTCGATGGCACGTAATCGACTGGAAACGATGCCCTGCGGTGGCGGTTCACCCCTCGCCCACGGCTTAACCCAGGCGGTACGGGTGTGTATGAATGCGAAAAAATCGGGCGATGTCGGCCAGACGGTGATCGTGGCGATTACCGATGGACGGGGCAATATTCCCCTCGCACGATCGCTCGGCGAACCGATACCGGACGATGAGAAACCGGATCTCAAAGCTGAGATGCTGGAGATTGCGGCGAAAATTCGCGGTCTTGGGATTCAGTTTTTGGTGATTAATTCCGAACGGCAGTTTGTTTCCACCGGTTTTGCCAAGGAACTCGCGGAACGGGCGGGCGGTAAGTATTACCACCTCCCGAAGGCGACGGATCAGGCGATCGCGGCCACGACGCAAAATGCGCTACGGGATGCGATCGGTTAGGGGTTGTCCTTTATTCAACCCTTCGCGCTTACCCCGCAAAGGTTACAGTCTCCCGCTGTTTGTCTGAACCTACGCATTAACGGTGTATACACATAGGGCTTGACCCTCTCCCTCAATCCCTCTCCCTCACGAGGGCGAGAGACTTTGAGAACCCTAGTTTTACCTCTACTCCCCTTCTCGTTCCTCGTTCCCACGCTCTGCGTGGGCAACGGGCGAACTAGACGCTCTGCGTCCTCGCCTAACACCACTGGACGCAGAGCGTCCCTACGGCATTCCTACGCAGAGCGTAGGAACAAGAGGTGGATGAGGGTAAACAACGATGTCACGGTTACAGCCAGTTATGTGACACCGTAGTCTCCCATCTTTAGAGAAGTGGCTAGGGGATGAGGGCCAAGAAAAAATCGCTTCAGGCAAGAGACCTACTGCATCGCGGCCTGAACCGTTTGACGGAAATTAAACAAACCAAAGATCAGCCAAAACACGAGTAATCCCGTGGTCAAGGCCAACATCCCCCAAGCTCCC